>DIYS01000211.1 GCA_002429115.1 Saccharicrinis sp. UBA6048
ATGAGTTGTTTAATTTCATATATTACAAAATCAGCACCATAGTGAAGACTTTACTTGCAAGCACCAGACCCAAGGCTTTTCTTCCGGTGAGCCACATGCCCCAGACTACTGGCCAGTTAATGCTTGCATTGAATTGGGAAAGTTAAAAACGGGAGATGGTCAATTTTTTATACGAACATTTGGTAAACACTGGGAAAACTCTATATTTGTAGAGGAAAGTTTAAGAATTATATTATTAATAACCCTAAAATTAAGGAGTATTATGAACAAGGCTCAATTAATTGATGCAATTGCTGGCGAATCAGAATTGACTAAAGCTGACGCAAAAAAAGCGCTTGACGCATTTATTAAAGTTACAGGTAATGCATTAAAAGAAGGTGGTCGTGTTGCATTAGTAGGATTTGGTTCTTTCGGTGTTTCTGAAAGAAGTGCACGCACAGGTAGAAACCCTCAGACAGGTAAAGAAATCGAAATTCCTGCTAAAAAAGTTGTTAAATTTAAAGCTGGTAGCGAATTAAGTGACGCTATTAACTAATTTCTAGCAACCGGAAAATATTTAGAGAGTGCGACGCACTCTCTTTTTTTTTGCACTTCTGCGACAAATTAAACACAAGATGATTAAGGAATTAATAGCTTTTCTTGAAGGATTCACAACCGATGAACGCCGTGAACAACTTCTAAAAGTAGTCAACGAAAGAACTCGTTACATTACTGTTGGCCTGGAAAATATCTACCAGACGCAAAATGCCAGTGCTGTACTCCGCTCGTGCGACTGCTTTGGAATTCAGGATGTCCATATTATTGAAAATGATTACGAATTCAACATCAACCCACAGGTTGTTATTGGCGCTACAAAATGGCTAAACCTTAATAAGTACAATGAGCTAAAGAATAATACGCAAAGTGCCCTGCGAAAGTTAAAAAAGGATGGATATCGTATTATTGCCACCACACCACATCGTGATGATATCAACCTCGAACAACTTGACTTAAACAAAGGGAAAGTGGCAATTATTTTAGGGAATGAAAGAGAGGGAATTTCTGAAGTTGTTAAGCAGGAAGCTGATGAATTTATGAAAATTCCAATGTATGGTTTTTCCGAAAGCCTTAACCTTTCAGTTTGTGCGGCGATTACAACGCAACACCTAAGTAACGAACTAAGAAACAGTGATATCAACTGGCAGTTAACAGAAGACGAAAGAGATGAACTTTACCTGGAATGGCTACTGAAATCCATTAAGAAAAGTGAACTTCTACTGGAAGAATTCAATAAAAGAAACAATACTTCCTTTAAAGCGTTAAATTTCTAGGTGGATTTAGACCTATAAAGCCGATATTTTTATATTTTTGAAGAAAATCAGATTCTATGAATTGCATTATTATCGATGATGACAAGCTCTCTACTAAAATTATTCAAGAGTTCGTGGAGAAAACTGACGATTTGAATCTGGCGGGGAAATTCGACAGTGCAGTGAGTGCTATTAATTACCTGTCTAAGCAAGATATTGCTCAAATTGACTTAATATTTCTCGATATTGAGATGCCGGAGATGAGTGGTATCGATTTCTTGAAGTCATTAGATGAACTGCCACAGGTTATAGTGTATTCTTCGCAAGAAAAATATGCGATTGATTCATATGAGTATAATGTTACTGATTACCTGTTAAAACCAGTTCAATATGGACGGTTTATTAAGGCCGTTAAAAGAGCGCGCGAACGATTTGAAGAGAAAGAAACTACAGTAGCACGCGAAACAAACGAAATTTTCGTAAAGAATAACAGTTCACTTGTCAGAGTAAAGTATGATGATATTCTTTGGATTGAAGCTTTAGAAAACTATGTTGTTTTAAACACGTTCAAAGATAAATTCACCATCCACTTTACAATGAAGGCCATCTCTGAAAAGATGCCAACTGATAGATACGTTCGCGTCCACCGCTCCTTCATTGTCAATATCAATAAGATAAAGATTATTGAAGACAATTCGGTACTTATCAATTACGAAGGAGGAACTAAAATAATTCCAATTGGTAAGTCCTATAAAGACAAGTTAATGGATGACATTAACTTAATAACACGCTAACAAACAAACTACTATAAGTATAAAAAGGAGCTCAAATGCTCCTTTTTTTTATATTAACAAGTTACCTCTCAAACTTTCAAAATAAAAAAGGGAGCTATAAACTCCCTTTCTATAGTATTTTTTGCATTCGTCTTTAATAAGCTCGTGCAAACATCACTCGTTTATTCGACGGTTTGCCGGTTACCATACAAGCACCTTGTTCTTCTGGTTGATCCAATGGAATACAGCGAATGGTTGCCTTTGTTTCATCCTTAATACGCTGCTCCGTTTCTGACGTTCCATCCCAATGAGCCATAATATATCCACCTTTCTCAATCTGCTCTTTAAACTCATCGTATGTTTCAACAGAAACTGTACTTTCAGTTCTGAAATCGTAAGCCTTCTGGAAAATACTTTTCTGAATCTTATCCAAAAGATCAACAATGTACTCATCTACACCTTCCAATGGCACAACCTCTTTCGTAAGTGTATCGCGTCGAGCAACCTCAACTGTTCCATTTTCAAGATCACGAGGTCCAAGCGCCAAACGAACAGGAACACCTTTTAGTTCGTATTCTGCAAATTTCCAGCCCGGCTTTTTCTTATCATTATCGTCAAACTTAACCTCTACACCTTTCGCTCGCAGCTTTTCGGTTAAAGCACCCACTACTTCTTTAATCCTAACCAACTCTTCATCCTTACGGTGAATAGGCACGATTACAACCTGAATAGGTGCCAATTTCGGAGGAAGAACTAAACCATTATCATCTGAGTGAGCCATTATTAATGCTCCCATCAAACGTGTTGAAACACCCCATGAGGTTGCCCAAACAAAATCTTCCTTACCTTGGTTATTGGTAAACTTAACATCAAATGCCTTTGCAAAATTTTGCCCTAAGAAATGTGATGTACCTGACTGCAATGCTTTGCCGTCTTGCATCAAAGCCTCAATCGTATATGTTTCCAGTGCACCGGCAAATCGTTCATTGGCCGTCTTAAATCCTTTAACAACTGGAACCGCCATAAATTTCTCTGCAAAATCACCGTAAACATTTATCATTGTTTCAGTTTCCTCAATGGCTTCTTGCTTAGTGGCATGTGCTGTATGACCTTCCTGCCATAAAAATTCAGCTGTTCTTAAGAACAATCGGGTTCGCATTTCCCAACGAACAACGTTAGCCCATTGATTACATTTAATTGGCAGATCGCGGTACGATTGAATCCAGTTTTTATAAGTATTCCAGATAATTGTTTCTGAAGTCGGTCGTACGATCAACTCCTCCTCTAGTTTTGCTTCAGGATCAACCACTACTCCATTACCATCAGGATCGTTCATCAATCGATAATGCGTTACTACTGCACACTCCTTTGCAAAACCTTCAACATGATCAGCTTCCTTACTAAAAAACGACTTGGGGATAAAGATGGGGAAATAAGTGTTTTCATGTCCTGTGTCTTTAAACATCTGGTCCAATACACGCTGCATCTTTTCCCATATGGCATATCCATATGGTTTAATTACCATACATCCGCGCACTGCTGAATTTTCAGCCAAATCCGCTTTTAGTACAAGGTCATTGTACCATTGCGAATAACTTTCACTCCTTGGAGTTAAAACTTTTGCCATCTTTTAAATCTTAAATTATTTCGTTTCTTAATAAGAGGCACAAAAATAAGAAAATTTAAAGCAAATCATTAGGCCTTAATCTTCAATTTTTTAAACTTGTAAGCGATTCGTAGAGGGAAACGACAATTAAGATCAAATTAACATTTATTCGAAAATAATTTACACTTTTTAATATACTGGCATATATTTTGCTTGTATTACACGTGTAAAAACCATGTAATTCCGGAGGATTAGTGATGAAAACCTTCTATATTTTAAGCTTTATTACCACACTGTTAATCAGTGGATGTAGCTCTTCTCAATGGATTGATAGCAGTTATTATCAGGACGATATCTACTACAAACCCAAGAGTAAACCAATAGAGGTTGATGATCAATACGCACCTATCGCACAAGAAAAAGAACTTAGGAAAGAAGATCAGAAAACACTCAATCAAATGAAGAATGAGTATGAGAAATCTGATCTGGCGGTTGAAGATAATCGCAATTTCTCTCAGATTCAGGCAGAATACATGGGAATATTAGCCAACGACTCGGTCACCTCCATCGATACACTAGTCTATTACAACGAAGAAACAGGATATTGGGTGGATGGATTTGAAGGTTCATCATTTGACCAGGATTATGCGGAACGATTAATTCGATTCCACGGACCATTTAATGGCATTCCTTATTGGTCTCCTCTATACAATGACATGGTGTATTTCAATAATTGGGACTGGAATGTATATGTAGATGGAAACTACGCTTATGCTTTCCCAACCTGGAGCAATCCTTGGTACAACGATTATCGATACAATTACGGATATAATAATCCTTGGAGATGGAACTTCTCTATGAGCTGGGGATGGGGATATCCATATAATGGTTGGGGCTACTACGATCCTTGGTGCTCACCATATTACAACCCTTGGTACGGACACCACCATTGCCATCCTTATTATGGAGGATACTATGGTGGAGGTTATTACTACGGTGGAGGTCACAATGGAAGTGGAGGAATAGTTCAGAAGCGAGAATACAAACCTAGAGGGGGGCAGGCCACATCTGTAAGACCAGGCGGCATGTCAAATATATCTAACCGCTCAACAATTAATAATAACTCAACAAACAATTATATCTCTAATACACCTTCAAGAAGTTCTTACAATCGAAATAGCACACAAGTTTCAAATAACAGCAGTGGACAAAGAACAATAACCAACACGAATAGCGGAGAAACATACACTAGGGTTAATCGTCAGGTTAATCAGACCAAAAGCACTACCAATAAGAGCAAAGCGACAACCAATACAAGGCGCAGTTACACACCAAACTACTCTAATAACAGAAGTGGAACAAGCAGATCTTCCTATAATCGAAGTTCAAGCTACACCCGACCCTCTTCAACTAGAAGCAATAGTAACACAAGCAGGTCAAGTGTAAATAGAAGCAGTAGCAGGAGTTCTTCAGGAAGAAGCAGCTACAATAGCGGCACATCGTCACGCTCTTCATACACCCCTTCCCGATCCACAGGTAGTTCAAGCAGGAGTACATACACACCTAGCAGCTCAAGAAGTAGCTCTGGCAGCTATTCTGGAAGTTCAGGTAGATCGACCAGCTCAGGAAGTTATTCAGGAAGCTCCGGCCGATCAAGTAGCTCCGGAAGTTCACGAAGTGGAGGTTCAAGCAGAAGTAGTGGAGGAAGAAGATAACCTTACCATCTTAAACCTATAAAACTAATTATCATGAAAAAAGCACTATATTTTATAATTATTGGCTTATTGAGCTTTCCGTTACTTAAAGCCCAAAATTTGGACGATGCAATAAGGTTTAATAAACGAGAATTAAGTGGTACATCCAGATCCCTGGGTATGGCAAATGCATTTGGTGCCTTGGGAGGTGACTTAAGCTCATTAAGCATTAATCCTGCCGGTATTGCAACTTACAGAACTTCTGAGTTTGCTTTCACTCCATCTATAACGCTCAACCAATCAACCGCAACTTATGGAACATTAAGTAATAAAGATGATAAATATGCATTTCCATTAAATCAAATTGGCTTTGTAACAACTAATAAGCCAATGAGAGAACGTAACAAAGGCCTAATCAGTACACATTTTGGTTTTACTTATAATCGAACTGCTGATTTTCATGAATATACAAGTATGCTATTAGGCAGGAATATTACGGATGAATATGATAATGACGGCTACCCTACAAGAATTAATACACTCCTAACTAGTTTATTATGGAAAGGTATGGGGCAAACCCCTGATGAAATGCAAATTAACTCTTATCCATCTTATCAGGCTTATGATGTTTATTTAATAAACCCTGTTTTTGAAGATCAGGAATATCCAACTGAATACTTCAGTGAGTATGAGTTTAAAGATGAATCTGATAATACGATCTACAATAAAAATTTAAATGGTATTACTCAGATGAACATTATTGAACGCAGTGGATATGCTGGTGAATATGGCATAACCATTGGTGCAAATATTAGTCATGTGCTACTTCTCGGTGGCTCTATTAACATTCAGTCGTTTAAATACGAGCAAAAAGAAAGTTTCAGAGAAATAAATAGCAATGGCTTTGATCCAGCGTTCAATACTGATCTGGACTATTATGATGCGTACAATAAACTAAATCAAAAAGGCCTGGGACTTAACGCTAAGTTTGGTATGATACTTAATTTGAATCCGGTTCGTCTTGGTGCTTCATTCCACACACCAACCTTCTTTGGTATAGACGAAGAATATTACAGCGGTATGGATTCATATTTCATGAACTACGACCATTACAATACGAAATCTACCATTACTGAATTTTCATACAACTATCGAACCCCATACAGAGCAAATGGAAGCGCAGCAATTATTTTAGGCAAATTTGCATTACTATCATTTGATTATGAAATGACAGATCATACATCTTCCAAGTTTGACTCAAAAGATGGCTATGCCACCCTATTTGAGGATATTAACAAATCGATTAATGAAGAAATGAAAATCACACATGATTTCAGAGCAGGTATTGAAATTAAACCAGTACCATACGTTGCCCTAAGAGCTGGAGCTGCCTACTTTGACTCTCCAATCAAAGATGAATATATCGATGTTGAATTAACTAAGTGGATGGGAACTGCAGGACTTGGTATCCGCAACAAAAATTTCTTTTTTGATGTTGCCTATGCTTTAAAGTTAAATGACGACAATTACTATATGAACACAAGCGAAGGTTCTTTACTTGAAGGCCTTTCCTTCACTGGACCTATTAAACTTGAAAATAGAAATCACCAGGCTAGCTTTACTTTTGGTTGGAAATTTTAACCTTCTCCAACCTATTCTTAACCATAGAAAAGCCGCTTCTCAAACATTGAAAAGCGGCTTTTATTTTTAGTTAAATATCGTCTAGATAATCATTCCGGCTGCAACAGTTTCATTTGTTGCTTCATCCACCAAAATTATACTACCGGTGATTCTGTTACGACTGTACGAATCGAAAAATAATGGCTTCGTTGATCGTATTTTAATACGTGCAATATCGTTCATACCAACAGCCTTATCTTCTTCATTCTTCTCCAAGGTATTAATATTCATTTTATACTGAATATCAATTACCATACAGCGTGCATCAGCTGAAGTATGTTTGATCACATACTTACCACGTGGCATTAACTGACGTTCATTAAACCAACATACCATTGCTTCAATATCCTGACTGTTTTTTGGTTCAGAGCCATTGTTCTTTTTAACCAGCATATCACCACGGCTAATATCAATCTCATCTTCCAGTGTGATTGATACAGATTGTGGTGCAAAACCAACCTCCAATGGTTCTTCCATCATATCAATGGTTTTAACTTTGGAAGTAAATCCGCTTGGCAATACACCTACTTCATCACCAACCTTGATGGCTCCACTTGCAATACGACCTGCATAGCCGCGGTAATCAGGCCATTCTGCCGACTGAGGACGAATTACATACTGAACAGGGAAACGGAAATCATCGTGGTTAATATCACTGCTGATGTGAATATTTTCCAACAAATACATCAATGTTGGTCCATCGTACCAATCCATTACTTCTGATCGCTCAACAACGTTATCACCTTTTAAGGCACTGATTGGCACAAAGCGAATATCTTTAACTGATAATTTTGATGACACAGCATCGATATCAGACTTAATCTTTTCAAATGTTTCCTGGCTGTAATCAACCAAGTCCATTTTATTAATACAGAAAATTACGTGAGGAATTTGTAACAATGATGCGATGTACGCATGACGTAGGGTTTGCTCCAATACACCATGACGAGCATCCACCAGAATCAAAGCCACATTCGCCGTACTTGCACCTGTTACCATGTTGCGCGTATACTGAATGTGTCCCGGTGTATCTGCAATAATAAATTTACGCTTAGGCGTTGCGAAATAACGATAAGCTACATCGATGGTGATTCCCTGCTCACGCTCCGAACGCAAACCATCAGTCAGTAAAGCTAAGTTTACTTCTTCGTGACCAGAACGCTCACTAACACGCTCAATCGCTTCCATCTGATCTTCAAAGATGGCTTTACTATCGTACAACAAACGACCAATTAAGGTACTTTTACCGTCGTCAACACTTCCTGCTGTGGTGAAGCGTAAAAGCTCCATATCTAAATATCCTGATTCTTTTCCGGACATATTATTGATTTTTCAGATTTAACAAAGTTTAAAAATAACCTTCACGTTTACGATCTTCCATCGCTGATTCAGAACGCTTATCGTCGGCACGGCCACCACGCTCTGTTGTTCTTGTAGAAGCCACTTCGTGAATAATATCCTCAAGCGTATCAGCTGTTGAAAGCGTTAAACCTGTACAAGTTACATCGCCAATTGTACGACAACGTACATCTAAAGTCTGAACCTCTTCAGTTTCTTTCAGCTGCATAAAAGGCAACTTCGCCAACCACACTCCGTCGCGGTTAAATACTTCGCGTTTGTGTGTAAAGTAAAGGCTTGGCAACTCTATTTGCTCCATGTAGATATATTGCCAAACATCCATTTCTGTCCAGTTACTGATTGGGAATACACGGAAGTGCTCACCCATATTTTTACGACCATTGAAAATATTCCACAACTCTGGTCGCTGATTTTTCGGGTCCCACTGACCAAATTCATCACGATGCGAGAAGAAGCGTTCTTTAGCACGAGCCTTTTCCTCATCACGACGTCCGCCACCCATTGCGGCATCAAACTTATTACTTTCGATGGCATCTAAAAGAGTTGTTGTTTGCAGCTTATTACGACTTGCATTCACTCCTTTTTCTTCAACCACACGTCCTTGATCAATTGAATCCTGAACCAATGCCACGATACACTTTGTTCCTGTTTCTTCCATTACACGATCTCTGTATTCGAGAGCTTCAGGGAAGTTATGTCCGGTATCGATGTGCATTAACGGGAATGGCACCTTAGCCGGCCAAAAAGCCTTTCGAGCCAGGTGAAACATTACGATTGAGTCTTTTCCTCCGGAGAATAACATCACAGGGTTTTCAAATTGAGCAGCAACTTCTCTAATAACATAGATTGATTCCGCCTCCAATTCTTTAAGGTGATTTATTCGGTATTGATCCATAATAAGTTGATTTGTCTTACAATATAATTTAGCAGACGAATAAGTCTGCTGCCATTTTCTACAAAAACGTCGCCAAAGTTAACGATTAATACAAGACTTTGAAAATTTTAAGTGCAGTGCTTTTGGGGAAATTAAAGCAATAAAAAAGGGTGCTTAAGGCACCCTTTTTTGCTTTTAGTATTTCGAATCTAAATCGTCGATGTCAAAACTTTTATTGTATTGTGTCATGGCCCGCAAGCTCATACCCACATTGGAGAATCCTCCATCGTGATATAAGTTTTGCATGGTTACTTTACGAGTCATATCTGAGAATAAGGTGATACAGTAATCGGCACAATCCTGCGCGTCTGCATTCCCCAGTGGCGACATTCTATCCGAAAAGTCAATTAGGCCATCGATACCTTTTACACCACTACCAGCTGTTGTTACAGTAGGTGATTGCGATACCGTATTAATGCGCACCTTACGTTCGCGTCCGTAAATATATCCAAAACTACGACCTATGGATTCCAATAAAGATTTAGCATCAGCCATATCGTTATAACCATAGAACGTACGTTGTGCTGCCACATAGCTTAATCCAAGAACAGAGCCCCACTCATTAATAGCATCCATCTTAAAAGCTACCTGCAACATTTTATGAAAAGAAATAGCTGAGATATCAAGTGTTTTATTCAGATAGTTGTAATCCAAATCATGATAAACTCTTTTTTTACGAACATTCAATGACATACCGATAGAGTGTAAAACAAAATCAACCTTTCCACCTAACACTTCCATCGATTTTTGAAATACATTCTCAAGGTCGGCTACACTTGTAGCATCAGCAGGAATAATTTCAGCATTACATTTTTTACCCAACTCAATAACTTCACCCATTCGGCAAGCTACGGGAGTATTGGACAAGGTAAATGTTGCACCTTCCTCATGTGCCCTTTCTGCGATTTTCCATGCAATAGACATGTCATTAAGGGCTCCAAAAATTATCCCTTTTTTTCCTTTTAAAAGATCAAATCCCATATCAATTAAATTTTGAGCGTGCAAATATACACCATATGCTGCACAACACAAGTTTCAAAGTAAATATTCTACAACTAACAATAAATAACAATTAATAATCTAAATGGTTCTTTAGACTGTAAGTATCTGATTAATTCCTCAATAGCGATCTTGCATTTTCAAGCGCTACATCAGATAAAGTTGAACCACTTAACATCTTAGCCACTTCTACTACCCTATCTTCATGCGATAGTTTCTTAATATTAGAAATGGTTTTATCTTTTTGATCGGTTTTAAATACCTTAAAATGATGATCACCTTTAACCGTGATTTGCGGCAGGTGCGTTATGCTAATCACC
>DIYS01000137.1 GCA_002429115.1 Saccharicrinis sp. UBA6048
AATTTCACCGTTTTTTCCACTATAAGGTAGGTGGAGCAATTAGGGTGTTAAGTTTACCAGACTTGGAGCTAATAGAGGAATTAAATCTAAATACAGAGGCTCGCGCTTTGGTGCTTTCTGATGATTTTTATTTAATGGAGAATAACAATTCAATTTATTCAGTAGACACTAAAACAGGACAAACTATCTGGGTAAAAGATGTTGCAAGCTCAGTTTATTTTCTTCCGATTATTGAAGATGATACAATTTATATAACAGATTGTCACAACCTATACATTATTTCTAAATCATCAGGAAATGAGATTAATACAGTTGAAATTGCCAATTATCAAACTGAAGGAAATATTGTACCGGTATTTTCACATATATCTCCTCCAAGTAGCAATAATAAATATGTGTTTGTTGTTCATGATGGAACACTATTTTCAGTAAGAAAATAATAAAACAAAGGCTCTGGAATCACTCCCAAAGCCATTGTTATGCTAATGACCTAAGTCACTATATCACTTTAATAAGCTGTAAATAGTTTCATACCTCACTACTCACTGCTCATTTCTTTTTACTTCTTCATCTCCTTATAAGCATTTACCAAACCATTGGTCGAAGCATCATGAGAAGTGACTTTGTCCTCACTTTGCAGCTCAGGTAAAATAGCATTTGCCAGCTGTTTACCCAATTCAACACCCCATTGGTCAAAACTGTAAATGTTCCAGATAATACCCTGAACAAAAATTTTGTGTTCGTACATGGCGATTAATGAGCCAAGTGTACGTGGGGTCAGCTCCTTCATCAAAATTGAGTTGGTAGGAATATTACCTAAGAAGACTTTGTATGGTAACAGTGCTGCTATTTCAGCCTCTGATTTACCAGCGGCCTTCAACTCTTCAGTTACCTGCTCCTCAGTTTTACCAACCATCAAAGCTTCTGTCTGTGCAAAGAAGTTAGCCAGCAACTTTGGATGATGATCGCTCAGTGGATTGTGACTCTTGGCAGTGGCCATAAAGTCGCAAGGAATAAGTTTTGTTCCCTGGTGGATCAATTGGTAGAAGGCATGCTGTCCATTGGTTCCAGGCTCTCCCCATAGGATAGGTCCAGTTTGGTAGTTGACGCGCTCACCATTGCGATCAACGTATTTACCGTTACTTTCCATATTGCCTTGCTGGAAATAAGCTGAAAAACGGTGCATATACTGATCGTATGGCAGGATAGCCTCAGTTTCGGCACCATAGAAGTTGTTATACCAGATACCAATCATTGCCAGGATAACCGGTAAATTACTTTCCATCGGACATGTCTTAAAATGAATGTCCATAGCATGGGCACCTTCCAGTAGCTCACGGAAATTATCAAAGCCAATGCCGCAAGCAATGCTAAGTCCAATCGCCGACCATAGTGAATATCGACCGCCTACCCAGTTCCAGAAAGCAAACATGTTAGCAGTGTCAATTCCAAAGGCAGCAACAGCTTCTGCATTGGTTGAAAGCGCCACAAAATGTTTCGCCACGGCAGCTTCATCCTTAGCAGCTTCAAGAAACCACGACTTAGCTGAGTTGGCATTGGTCATCGTTTCCTGAGTTGTAAATGTCTTCGAAGCAATAATAAATAAGGTGGTTTCCGGATTCACCACTTTTAATGCTTCTGCAATGTGGGTGCCATCTACGTTTGATACAAAGTGAAGGTTCACATTCTTTTGGTATGGTTTAAGAGCCTCAGTCACCATTAATGGGCCAAGGTCTGATCCGCCAATGCCAATATTTACGATATCTGTAATGGCTTTGCCGCTATAGCCTTTCCATTCGCCGGAAATAATCTTGTCAGAAAAGGTCTTCATTTGCTCAAGTACCGCATTGACATCCGGCATTACATCTTTGCCATCAACCATCATTGGTGTATTACTGCGATTACGCAAGGCGGTGTGCAATACAGCACGATCTTCGGTAACATTAATAGCATCACCGGCAAAAACACTGTCAATAGCACTCTTTAAACCACACTCTTCTGCCAGTTGAAACAATAGCAACATCACCTTTCCGTCGATGCGATTTTTCGAATAATCCAAAAGGATGTCTTCGAATCGTAAGGAGTATTTGTTGTATCGTTCGCTGTCTTTAGCAAACAGGTCTTTCATGTGCGTACCTTTAAATTCAGCATAGTACGCCTCAAGTTCTTTCCACGCTTTGGTAGAAGTTGGATTAATACCTGGTAACATGTTTGTAATATTTGTTTGTTTGTATTGATTTCTTGTTTCCCGCAGATATCGCAGATTTACGCTGAGGTATTATTGAGTGTAGTTCTGCTAATCTGTTTTAATGGGTATTTTGTTACTGTTTTTTCTTATAAAATGGTTGCTATTTCTCTGCGATTATCAGCGTGATCTGCGGGAGAATTCTATAAACCATTTACTTTTCTGAATATTCCACTCTCTATTTTATCAACATCAAAATTAACCAATATTGCTAATTTTAAGTTGGTCACTTTTAAATAGGTTATTGCGATTATCAGTGTAATCTGCGGGCAACACCTATCGCAGATGCTCAGTCAAAAGGCGAATCTCCATTGCCGGAGATATCTTCTCGTAAATGATGTTGTAAACAGCCTCGGTAATTGGCATATTTACTTTGTATTTATCATTGATTTCGTGAATGCTCTTAACACCATAAAAACCTTCAGCGATCATGAGCATCTCCATCTGGGCATATTTAACGGAGTAGCCCTTGCCGATCATGGTTCCGAACATGCGGTTACGACTAAACTGCGAATAGGCAGTTACCAGAAGGTCGCCCAGGTAGGCCGAACTTTTAATATCCCGGGTAATCGGGTGAACGGTATCCACAAATCGCTTCATCTCCTGAATCGCATTGGCAATTAATACCGACTGAAAGTTATCACCATAGCCTAAGCCATGACAGATACCAGAGGCAATGGCCATTATATTTTTCAAAACAGCTGAATATTCCGTACCATAAATATCATCGGAAATGGTTGTTTTGATATATGGTGTATTCAGGAAATCAGCAAAGATACGTGCACGTTTAACATCCTGACAGGCAACCGTCAGGTACGATAAGCGTTCCAAGGCTACCTCTTCTGCGTGACACGGTCCTGTGATGACGCCGATGGATTCATTAGGCACGTCATAAACCTGGTTTAGGTATTGACCAATGATCAGGTTCTCATCGGGCACCAAACCCTTAATGGCTGAAGCAACAAACTTGTCTTTAAGCGGAATGGTCAGTTTTTCAATGGCTGACTTTAAAAAGGCTGATGGAACAGCCAGTATCAGTACGTCAGAATTAGCGACCACTTCATTGATGTCGCTTGAAAAGTTGATTCTTTCCGGATTGAATTCAACGCTGGTCAGGTAGTTTGGATTGTGTTTATAGCGTTTGAAATCGTCAATGTGCGATTGATCACGGAAAAGCCAGTTGATGGATGGAACATTATTAAGAAGCATTTTAGCAATGGCTGTTGCCCAACTACCATTACCAATAAGGCCTATTCGAGATGATTCATCCATGAAATAATGAGTTTAGTTTTGTAATGAGGAGATAAAAATAAGACAAAAAAGGATAGATTTCCTTTTTTGTCTTGTATAATTGTTGTTTTCTTAAGATAACCAAGCTTTTACATCGTCTTGCGATGGGTTGTTTAAGCCTAGTTTATTTTTCTTGTTAAAGCCACACATATCCTGGAATAACTTCGATGGTTTAACTTCTTTCAAAGCATCCACCTTAGTGTGTCCAAGGTTGCGAATCACTTCAATCCATTCAGGAGCGATACCAAGTTCAGCAAACTTCTCGTCACTATCAGGTACAATTCGTTTTTCCGGTCTCATTTGAGGGAAGAATAATACATCCTGAATAGAGTCTGAATCTGTCATTAACATGGTTAATCGGTCAATACCAATTCCCATACCGGATGTTGGAGGCATACCATATTCCAAAGCACGCACAAAGTCATGGTCAATGAACATCGCCTCATCATCACCTTTTTCTGATAAACGCATTTGTTCTTCAAAGCGCTCCTTTTGATCGATAGGATGATTAAGCTCAGAGTACGCATTACATACTTCTTTACCGTTTACCATTAATTCAAAGCGTTCTGTTAATTCAGGATTGTCACGATGACGCTTGGCCAATGGTGACATCTCCACCGGATAATCAGTGATGAATGTTGGCTGGATATAATTCTTCTCACACTTCTCACCAAAGATTTCATCAATCAGCTTTCCTTTACCCATTGAATCATCAATCTCAATTTCGAGTTCGGCACAAACACCGCGTAGCTGTTCTTCATTCATACCAGAAACATCAATGCCGGTATGTTCTTTAATGGCGTCTAATATTGAAATGCGCTTATATGGACGCTTAAAGTCTATTGTTTTATCACCAACTTTTAGTTCGGTTTTACCATGAAGATCCAATGCTACTTTTTCCACCATTTCTTCGGTGAAATCCATCATCCATTGATAATCCTTATAAGCAACGTAGATTTCCATTACGGTAAACTCAGGGTTGTGTGTTCTGTCCATACCTTCGTTACGGAAATCTTTAGCAAATTCATAAACTCCGTCAAATCCACCTACAATCAGACGTTTAAGATAAAGCTCATTAGCAATACGCAGGTATAGTGGAATGTCCAGAGCGTTATGATGCGTGATAAACGGACGCGCTGCAGCGCCACCTGGTATCGACTGTAAGATTGGCGTTTCTACTTCAAGGTAACCACGATCGTTAAAGAACTGGCGCATGCTATTCATCAATTTGGTACGCTTGACAAAAACATCTTTCACACCTTCATTAACAATCAGATCCACATAGCGCTGACGGTAACGTAATTCAGGATCACTAAATGCATCGTAAACTTTACCATCTTTTTCTTTAACGATTGGAAGTGGCTTCAGTGATTTACTCAAGACGGTCATTTCCTTCACATGAATGGTTGTTTCACCCATCTGTGTCTGGAAAACAAAACCTTTAACACCAATAATGTCACCAATATCCAATAGTTTTTTAAATACCGTGTTGTAAAGAGTTTTATCTTCACCCGGACACATATCGTCGCGGTTCAGGTATATCTGGATGCGACCTTCTGAATCTTTTAACTCAGCAAAAGAAGCTTTACCCATTATTCGGCGACTCATGATACGACCGGCAATAACGACCTCTTTCAGGTTATCTTTTTCAGGATCAAACTCCTGTTTTATCTCAGTTGACAGATGAGTGGTTTTATATTCTGCTGCCGGATATGCGTTAATTCCCAGCTTGTTAAGCTCTTCTAAGCTTTTTCGTCTGATGATTTCTTGTTCACTCAGTTCTAACATACTCATTCTATTAATCTTGTTCCAGAATATTATTAAAATGACAGCTTGTACTGTCAACTGTTTTACTAATTACCTCAAAAGTTGAGAAAATCGCTGCAAAGATAATGCTTTTCATTAAAACAGGCATTTGACCTGATTATAATGGCTTAATATTTAACGTGACTTAACATCTCTATTGCTGACGAAATTACTAGTCAGGCAGTTGACTGCTTATGTTTTGAGGAATTACAAATATAAACTTACTGCCTTCGTTAACCTTACTTTCAATGCGTATTGTACCATTGTGTCGCTGGATGTACTCCTGGCATAGAAAAAGTCCAAGCCCGGTGCCTGTTTCCTTATTCGTTCCAAGGCTGCTTCTTTTGTGATTGATCTTAAATAGATTATCAAGGTGTTCTGATGAAATGCCAATGCCTGTATCGGTCACTGTTATTTCTATTCCCCGGTTAATATCATTATCTGTGTACATTGCGTCGATGCTGACAGAACCCCCTTCGAAGGTGAATTTAATCGCATTGGATATCAGATTTCGCATAATGGTTTGAAGCTTGTTAGCATCAACGCGAATTTCCATATCCTTTTTGATGTTATTGATCAGGTCAATTTTCTTATTTTCAGCGGTTAATTTAAAATAGGTAATAATGTCATTGACGAGAAGAAACAAATTCAGCGTTTCTAATCTTAGCTGATGATCATCCTTTTGGGTTTGCGACCATTCCAATAAGTTGGTTAGTAACCTGTATGTGCTTTTGCTGCTTTCGTCGATGGTGGCAATGTAGTTTTTTCGCTCGTCTTCGCTTAGTTGGTTGTAGTTTTCAGTTAGTAAATCGGTAAATCCAATAATAGCGTTAAAGGGAGTTTTTAAATCATGAGATATGATTGATAAAAATTTATCCTTGGTTTGACTGATCTTTTTAAGTTCAACATTCGACTTCTCAATCAACTCTTTTTGTACTTCAATCTCTTCATTTTTCTCCTGAAGATATTCATTCATCGATAATGTTTCTTCATATAACTCTTTCGCATGTATCTTTTCCTGGTTAAGCCAGTAGTTTGACTCAAAGAGCCTGTAGCGAAGGTTATACTGAACTCTGTTGGCTACAAAGCCAATAATGGTCATCGGAAACAAATTGGTGAAATTAATCACTTTTGATTGAGGTAGTTCCTTAATGAAAACAACAGTTGTCACAAGTAGTAACAAAGGCCCAAAGAAAGTGGCAATTGCAATGTTTTGATTAACTTTTAGTTCGAGTGCTACGATAAATATTAAAACGACAATGCCAGTGACTGAGTTGTTATCATCTCCACTATAGAGATACACAATGTACTTAGCATACATCATTAGAAGTCCGCTAATGATAAATGCACTGTACATGGTGAATTTAAGAGACTTATTACGCTTTTTGTCCGAATAGTGATAGGCTATTAGTGTAGCCCCCAGTATGATAGTGGCTATTCGTGTATAAAATGCATTGATGTTTTCACGAATGAAAACATCAGAATAGGCAAACCAGACAGTAATTGCCACTGCCGGAATAACAAAAAGTGGTAAATGCCTGTTTGCGATTTCTGTTAAATGCTCTTTATAGTTATATTTTATACTTGCATTTTTATTAATCATTTGCATTGATAATCAATATAGCTATAATTTAAAGTACTCAGGTTCAGAAAGGAACGCGCTATTCAGCAAGTCGTTGTTTATCTCATCTGTTTTTGCAAACGAGCCGGGATTATAATAGTTAGCTGGTTTATCTTCCGATAGCCATCCCATTCGTTGGTAGGTTTTGGCTACCATTTGGGCACAGAATGAGCTGTCCATTCCCGTATCGATATCCAGTTGTCCAGCCAGCCAATGTAACAGCTCGTCACTTGTGGCCGGGAAAGGCGTGCCATCATAATCGTACATGATACTCCAAAGTTTCTTCTCATCTACATTAACGCCATTTAAGCGTGCTACTGCAAAACGGTAGGTTGAGCCATCTGGAGAAGGGTAAATTTTATCAAGAATGGAAATGTATTCTTTCAATTTAACCAGATGTGTACCCGCATGTTTAAGATTGTCTTCTTTTTTAATTTCATCCACCAAAACATCTACAGTATCGGCCGTCCACAAGTATAATTCTTCGGAGTGCGGAAACTTTACAATCATTGCTGCATGGCTGAAGTCTGTTTCATCGACTTCTTCGATCAAACGGCTTTCGGCAGCTGTGCCACTGCATAAAAGGACAGATCCGCAAGTGATAGATTCCGCAATTTCATCTAAGGTTTTAAGTTTAGATTCGTCATAATTCTCAGGAGCTTTGTGCTTTTTTACAGCCCATTGCTCTGCTTTTTCAAGAAGTGTTTCAAAAATCCCCATTGTAAATTGATAGCTAAGTTAAGGGTCACTTATGCCGTCCAATACTAACCCAAAACAAAACTAATAATTAATCTGTCTTTTGAAGCTTATTTTTATATTGTTTTTTACAAAATATTCATTGTTTGAATGTGCATATGTCAATGACTGTTTTATTTCATTCACTAACTTTGCAGTGTAAATTTTGTAACAGCTCAGCTATTGAATTATGAAGCTAAACTATAAAAACATTGACCTTCAGCATACAAAAGCCATCTTGTTTGATTTAGGAGGGGTAATTGTGGATATAAGCCCGGATGCGGCAATTAATGCTTTCTCAAAGCTAGGCCTCGAAAATTTAGCAGAGCAAATTAGCCATTGTCATCACCAGGGATTGTTTAAACAGTATGAATCCGGAAGCATCTCTACAAAAGAATTTATTGATGAAATTCAAAATCAACTGCCTGTAAAAGTGGATGATCATCAGGTGATTGATGCATGGAATGCCATGTTGCGTGATTTTCCATTGGAACGCTTTAAGCTGATTGAAAACTTACGACAGCAATTTCCAATATACCTGTTAAGCAATACAAATGAAATTCATTGCAAAGCCTACAAAAAGATGGTTAATGGTTGTGAAGATGCAGAGCGTTTATTTACAAAGGCCTATTATTCTTTTGAGATAAAGCAAAGTAAGCCATCGCGTGAGAGCTTTAATTTTGTTTGTGAGGATACTGGATTGCGACCGGATGAAATTTTGTTTCTGGATGATTCGCCCATCAATATAGATGCAGCTAAAAAAATGGGTTTCAAAACCAGACTCGTGACCGCAGATATGCCGATCACAAAAGTATTTGAGATCAGTCAGTAAGGGGCAAAGAAATTTGTACGCGGGTGCCTTTGTCAAGCTCTGAGAAGAGTTTGAGGCTCCACAAGTGATGCTGGGCGATGTACTTTACAATACTAAGTCCAATTCCAAGTCCAGAGATGGAGCTGTTGTTATTGTTTCGCTTGTAAAAGCGATTAAAAAGCTGCCCTTGCTCCTCAGTACTAATACCAATTCCTTTATCGATAACTTCAATTAATACCTGCTTTTTTAGAGTGTGTAGTTTTAAAAGAATGTCTTTGGTAGAAAACTTCAAGGCATTATTAATTAATTCTTTCAAGGTTATTTCCAGAAAGTACGGATCAAGAATGGTTTTAAAAGGAAGTAAGTCACCTGGTTTTGAATAGCTTATTTGGCGGTTCCGATGTTCTAATTGAATTGTTCTCACCGTGTTGCTTATTACTTCATCCAGAAAGTCAATATTAATCGTTTTCATTTTAAAACTTATCGACTTGGATTCAAACTCAGATATCAGAATAAGGTTGTCCAGTTTACTCGTCAGCTCGTTTGAGTTCTGCCAGATTATCTTAGTGAGTTCTTTGGTGTCTTCATTTTCGTCCAATAGTCGAAGGCCGGCATCCATCAGGCCAATGATTCCATTGAGAGGTGTCCTGATTTCATGGCTGATGTTGGAGAGTAAGGCGCTTGTAAAGCGTTCGCGTGTGCATACACCAAGAATTTCGTTATTGTATTCGTCCAGCAGGTATTTCATTTTCTTCGAAAATGCATGAATCAAATCCTCAAGACCAGCCAATAATTTAGCATCGTCACCTTTAGTAAAAATGATTAGCGAGCCTAAGGCTTGGTTGTCGCTTATTAGTCCTATGTAATGAATCTGATCAATGCGAATGATTTTCTCAACAGCCCTAAAAACCCAATGAGGAGCAAAGCGTCCTGAAAGTTCATACAGGTTGTCTGTGAACTGTGTAAAATGCATCGCAGAGTACACATACTTTTTACCATAACTGGTATTCTTAAAATATTTGCCTACCGGATGTATACCAATAAGGCTGATTGCCTTGTTAAGTATTGGTCGATTGATGCCACTCAATTTGTTTACATAACCCATGTCTCTTTTCTCATCGAGCTGTACAGTAATGATAATTGAATTTTGAAGAGTTTGTAATAGTATTTGGTGTAGTAGGTCGATGACCTGCTTTAATGTTGAAGCTTTATTTAGTTCGGTTAATATTTGATTCATAGGCACTATTTACGATCGATAAATTGGTTTGGTTACATCCATCAAATAGGTAAAAAGAAGTCGGAAATATGGCTGAATGATATGAAATAGGTTAAAAAATTAGAAATCATTTAGTTAATTCTAGTTGAGAACTATTGACTTTGTAAATGATGATTAATAAGTTTATGATAATATTTAATGATTTATGCGTACACTAATCTTAATCCTGTTTATTGGTGTTTTGTTTTCGTCAAAAGGCCAATCCTTATCATACGGCGGTCCAGTAAGTTTATCAATGTCATCCATTCGCTCCTTCGATCAATCCGCCTGGGCTGTGTATGGAAACATTTCTTCTTTGGCTACAATAGAAAATCTCACAGTTGGAGCTGCTTATGAACTTCGGTTTAATATGGAAGAACTTAGCTCAAGAGCCATTACTGGTATTTGGCCAACTAAATATGGAGCTTTTTCACTACTCATATTTCAATCGGGTTATTCAAAAAGTAACTTTAATAGATATGCGATAGCTTATAGTCGTGCTTTTGGCGAAAAGGTGCAGGCCGGTTTTCAGCTGAATTATCTGAGTCATCATCTCTATCAGGCGGATAACACAGCCTCTTATTTTTCCACTTTTAGCCTTACAGTTCATGCGTCATCAGCTATTTCTTTTGCTATAAACATTCAGAATGTAGAACAGGCAAATCTTTCGTATGATGTGGAGCAATACAAATTACCAACATTATTCAATGGAGGTATACAGTGGAAATCTGGAAATCGCTTCCGGATTGTTCTTGAGATGGAGAAAGAGTTGGATCTTGAGATCGTTTATAAAACAGGAATGGAGCTTAACTTTAATGATCAGGTTCAAATTCGTGGTGGTGTAAAAAGTCAACCAGTGGAATTGTCGGTTGGCAGTGGTGTTAAGTGGAAAGGAGTGTCTATTGATGCGGCAATTGCCCACCATCAGCAGTTGGGCATTACTTCCGGTGTAGGTTTGTCATACGCTTTTCAGATAAAGAAGAATTAGATGAAGCGTTACTGTCTTTATATCATATTTTTACTAGGTCATGTAGTGACGTATGCACAAACGTCTGATAACCTTCAAAAGCTAATCACAGATATTGTAGAAAACCAGGCAGAAGGTGCGCTTGTGAACAGAGACTATGAAGAACTTGTCAATGACTTAATATACATCAGTCAGCATCCGATTAATCTTAATTCAGCCACAAAAGAAGATTTGGAGCGTTTGTTTTTCTTAAGTGATTTCCAGATCGAAAACCTTTTGTTTTATAAGGATCAATATGGACCGATGTATTCTGTTTATGAGTTACAGGGCGTTGAAAGGATGGATAGTATTACCATTCGTAATTTGCTGCCGTTTATTACATTAGAGTTGGTTGATAAAGAAGATAAAAAGAAGTGGGTGAGAGGAAATGTACTTGTCAGGGCTCAAAGTTTAATTCAAACACCAGAGGGGTATTTACCAAAAAATGACTCTACACCACCGGCATACATTGGATCGAAAGAGAAATTGCTTACAAGAGCTCGTTTGAATGTAAATGATCAATTGGAACTTGGTTTTACATTGGAAAAAGATCAGGGAGAAAAGGCTTTTCCCAAGTATTTTCCAGAGGCTGATTTTACTTCAGCCTTTGTCCAGCTAAATAAGCCATTGCCTTTTATTGAAACGCTTATAGTTGGCGATTATCGTCTGGCATTCGGACAAGGTCTGGGTGTTTGGTCGGATATGGCTATGTCGAAAACATCAGAAACAGCTCAATTGCGAAGGCGGCCCCGCGGAATTAATCCTTATACATCCGTCAATGAGAATTCATTTTTCCGGGGAGGAACGATTGGGATGAAATTTGGTACGTGGTCAGTATCTCCATTTGTATCCATTAAAAACCGCGATGCGTCAATATTGACAGATACAATAGGTGATCAAATTGGGTCGTTGCAGGAAACAGGTTATCATCGCACAAATTCGGAGTTAAACGGGAAAAATCAAATTCAAGAAACCATTGGCGGAGCTAATGTAAACTATAAAAACCACTGGTTGTCCATTGATGCTGGTTATTGCGATTGGCGAATTGATAAGCCACTGGCATCTAAAAACCATTTACGTGACTTCTTTCGGTTTGAGGGAGATCGTCAGGAAAGTGTCTGGTTAGCTCATTCCATTTTCAAGAACAACCTAATGGTATTTGGCGAGGTAGTTATGCAAAACTATCACGACTATGGTATTTATCAGGCATTAACCTATAATGCGGGAAATGATATTGTTGCCTCATTGGCATATCGCCGTTATAGCAATGGATATACCGCGATATTGTCCAATCCATTTTCAGAATCTTCATCGCCAGGAAGTGAGACCGGCGTATTCTCATCGCTTAGCTTTAAACCTAATTATAAGTTAGAGTTAAAAGCTTTTGCCGACGTCTTTTCGTACAAGTGGTTACGCTATAATACTTATCGTCCATCGGATGGATTTGAGTGTATGGTGCAGGGCAATTATCAGATTTCTCAAGATCAGATGTTTTACATCCGTGGTAAATCAACACAAAAAGAAATTAATAGTAGTGAAGGTTCTAAGCAATACAAGGTAGCATCCTATAAAAAGAATAGCATGCGTTTGTTTTACTCAAACCAACTAAGTTCACAATGGCGAATTCAATCGCAGATAGATTTGTCTCGCTATAAACAGAATGAAGATAAAAGTGATGGCTGGCTTTTTTTTCAGGATTTACGCTATTCTCATAGCAATATCTATTCGATCTCTCTTCGCTATATTTTGTTTGACATTGAAGATTACAACAGTCGGATATATAATTATGAACCAGATGTGTTATATGCCTTTACAATTCCTGCCTACCTCAATTCAGGGTCAAGAATTATACTGAACGGGCGGGTTAAGTTATTCCAGAATCTTAGTATTTGGGGGCGATTGGCACATACATCCTATCGTGGTCTGGAATCCATTGGTTCAGGTTATCAACAGATAAACGGCAATCAGCTTACAGAATGGAAAGTGCAGGTTCAATATCGATTCTAGTTAGCAATTTGATTTCGGTGTAAAATTCTTGAATAAGCTCGTTAGGCCAAGTCAAAAATGTTATTTTTACAAGGCTAAATCACCTCACGATGGAAAAGAAAGTATCAACCGCAATCGACGCATTTTACAGTGGTAATAATTGCGCTCAGTCTGTTATTAAAGCCTATGTTGACGAATTGAATTTTGATGAGCAGTTAGCTCTGGATATGGCTTTGGGTTTTGGTGGAGGCATGGGCAAAATGCAAAAGGCATGTGGAGCTGTCACCGGATCATATATGGTTATTGGTATTCACAACTCAAGGTTAATTGATAACCCTGATGAACGCAAGGAAATAACACCGCTGATGATTCAAAACTTCAAAAAGAAATTCTGTCAACGTCATCAAACTGATCAATGTGTGCACCTTCTGGGCTGCGATATACGAACAGAGGCTGGGCAAGAGTATTTTAAAGAGCATAATCTTAAGGAAAAAGTTTGCTCAAAATGTATCGAGTCGTCGATTATTATTCTTGATGAACTTTTCACACGATAACTTTCTATGCGAATTCTACATACATCGGACTGGCACATAGGTCAGAAACTTCATGGTTATGATCGCGATGAAGAGCATCGTTTGTTTTTTAACTGGTTGCTTGAAATTATTGACGATCAAAAGATAGACGCGCTATTGGTGGCCGGAGATATTTTCGATGTGGGCTTTCCATCCAATAGTGCGCTTAAGTTGTATTATACGTTTTTGACACAACTGGTTCAGTCGCATTGTAAGGATGTTATTATCACAGGAGGAAATCATGATTACATCAGTACACTTGAAGCGCCCTCCCAGGTGCTTTCAACTTTAAACATTCATATTGTCGGAGGAGCCAAAGAACAACTTGAAGAAGAAATAATCAAACTGGAAAAAGGCGATAATACTTGCATAGTAGCAGCCGTTCCTTTTTTGCGTGATAAAGACATCCGACAGATTAACGCAGGTGAATCATACGAAGATACTGTGACTGCCATTAACAAAGGCATCATTCGTCATTATCAGCAAATTGCCGAGAAAGCAGTACAATATAACGCACCTTCTATTGCCATGGGGCATTTGTATGTTCAAGGGGCCGGCTTATCCGATAGTGAACGTGACATTCATATTGGCAATCTGGCGGGTCTCAATGTTAGTTCATTTCCAGATGCTTTTGATTATGTGGCTTTAGGGCATATTCATCGTCCGCAGAAGTTAAACAAAACCGGTACGATTCGTTATTCAGGATCACCGATAGCACTGAGTTTTTCAGAACGAAAAGATAATAAGCAAGTGATCGTTATTGATGTGGACAAAGATGTTAAATCAATTGAAACGGTAGAGGTACCGTCATTCAGACGCTTGATAAGTTTAAAAGGGAATTTTCAGGAAATTGAATCTCAACTGGACTCTTACCTGGGAAATTCCACCTTATGCGATTGGGCAGAAGTGACGATAGAGGAATATGCGATGGATACCAATATGCGCAGCCGGTTTGAGCAACTGATAGACGAAATAAATGCAAAAGATAACTACTTACAGATTGTCAAACCAATCCTGAAATTTATAGGTGAAAATGGCTCGGAGTGGGGTACAAAAGATGTTTCCCTTGAAGATTTGAGTGTGAAGGAGGTGTTTGATCAATTGCTCGACAATAAGCAGGCAGAGTACAAAGAGGTACTTAAGCAAACATTCACGGAGTTGTTGGATGAAGTGTATCACCAAACAGAAAGCTAACCATACATGCAGTTACTTCATTTACGAATTAAGAATTTAAATTCTCTTAAGGGAGAGCATGAAATAGATTTTAGCCATGGACCATTGGCCGATACCGGATTGTTTGCTATAACAGGTCCAACCGGAGCAGGTAAATCCACAATTTTGGATGCCATCACTTTAGCTCTTTATAACCAAACACCCAGGAGCGGAGCCGTATCCAAGAACGATATTTCACGATTTGGAAGTATTATAACCCGTAACACTGACGAAGCCTGGGCTGAACTGGATTATCAGATTAAGGAAAACTGTTATCGCTCGCTTTGGCAGATCTCTCGCAACAGAAACGGCAATTTGCGCGATTATTCTTTGGTTTTGTCCATAAAAAAAGCCGATGGAACATTCGAAGCCATTGACTTAAAAAAGAGTGAAGTACCAAAGGAAAATGCACGCTTGATCGGATTGAATTTTGATCAGTTCTTACGATCGATATTACTATCGCAGGGCGACTTTGCACGATTTCTGAAATCCAATGCCAATGAGCGTGGGGAGTTGTTGGAGAAGATAACGGGTACAGAGATTTATAGGCTCGTTGGTCAGAAAGCTTTCTATCGAACCAAAGAGGAGTGGGTTAAGCTGGATCGATTGAAGCAGCAACTTGAGGGGATTATACTTTTAAATGAGGAGGAGCGAGCTGAAATAAGTAAAGAAATTGAATCGATAAATACTGAAAAAAAGGACGTTGAGAAACAACTCAACCAACTGCGTAACGATAAAGGATTATTAGACGAAAATAAATTGCTTATTGCCCGGAAGCAGGAGAAAGAGCAAAAATTAAAGAGTTTGCAAAATGAGTGGGAAGCTTGTAAACCTGACTTTAAACGTTTAAAAATACATCAGCAATTATTGCCATTGAAAGCGGATATGGTAGAGCTGAAGAAACTCAAAAATGATATTGCAATTCATCACGATGAGAATAAAACGAAACAAGCTGAATTAAAACAATGTTTAGTTGATAAAGAAAAGCTCGAAGGTAGCCGGTCTTTGATTCAGAAGGATATCGAACTGAATGCCATCGAGGAACAACGGATGTTGCTTTTATTAAAACAAGTCCGGCACTTGGACGAACAGCTACGAAATCTTCAAAATGAGATAAATAAAGTTAGAAGTAGAAAGGAAACCGGTGCAAGCGAAATTGATGGTTTCCATGGGGAAATAAAGAAGCTGGATGCAGAAATATCGGTTAAGGAGAAAAGTAAGAAAAAGCTGGAGCAATACTTTGAACAACATCAGGCAATTGCGGCATTAAAAACGAAACTTCCAGCACTGAAGCAAGAGAATGACACGATTCAGAAGTTAGCGCAGGCGTTTAATGCGAAACTTCAGCAGATGGAGGATTCGCCAACTAAAAAAAGTGTTCTGGAAACAGAAAGACGTTCTAAGCAACTGGATATTTTAAAACAGGCAATTGACCAAAGTGAAGCGTTTATATCCGCTAAATCGAAGGTAGTAGATGTACAGGAAGGTGTGCGTGAAATAATTGAGAAGAAGCGTGAAGAGGCCTTGAATCAAAATATTAAGCTTGAAAAGCTACAGGAGCAATTGATTGCTATTGAAAAACTCAAGGTAGAACAAAAAGGCATAGAGGAATCTTCCAAAGTCACAGGTAAGGAGTTAAAAGCCAAAGAGAAAGATATCGATGCAGTTAAGATAGCCCTCTCAATTAACAAAAAACGAGGGGAAGAACTGCAGTTGAGGCGTGAACGGGAATTACTTGAAGCTAAGTATGAAGATGCACGTCGATTGCTAAAAGAAAACGAGGCATGTCCGCTTTGTGGATCATTGGATCATCCATTTGCTCAATCTTACGAAAGTAAAAAAAACGAAACGGATGAGTTGATCCAAATTAATCTGAAACAGCAAAATGAATTTGAAAGTCAACAGATTAAACTGACGAATTCAATCACTCGCTTGAAAACAGAGTTGGAAAACTGTCACAAGCAACTAAAAGTCCTTAACGAAAAGAACGATGAGGTTCGCGATGCAATTGAAAGTTTAGCAAAGCAGTCTCAATATTCAGATAATGAAATAAGTAAGAGTATTATATCTGATAAAATTGAAGTTAATAATGGCCTTATAAATCAATTCAGTAACGAGCTAAAGTTATACGATCAATTAACAGTGGCCATCCAGCGAAACAAAGAGTTTAAGTCCATCGTGATAGAGCTTAAAACATTGATAGAGTTGGAATTAAAACTGGATGAGGCAATTGCCAATTACGACCAATATGTACAGGGTAATTCCATTGAGGATAAAATAACTGCTTTGGAAAGGCTGACGGACACTTTTATAAAGAATGAAGAAATCTTGGTAAGCCTTCAAAAGGAGCTGGCTTCGTTGTCAACCAGGTTTGATGAGCGGAGTCGCACTTTAAAGCAAAAACTTGCTGACTTTGCGCGTATTGATGCAGAGTTAAACCAACTTTGTGATCAGCAAAATATGTCAAAAAGCAAGCGAATTGCTCTCTTTGAAGACAAAGAGCCTGATGATGAAGAGAAACGATTCCAACATCAAAAGGAAAAACTATTAAATAAGCTGAAAGTTGTTGATATTGAGCTTGAAAAGAAGATTGTGATAAGTAAAGCTTTACTTGATCGAAGCGATGAGTTAAGCAAGCTTATTCAGGATAAGCAAACTACTTTGTCAAAGGAGTCAGAGGTTTTGCTTGAAAAATTAGAAGCTCATAATATACCCTCAATTGATATAGCTTTTAACACTATATTGCCGGAAGCAGAAGTAAATAGCACACAACTTAAGCAAGATGCTTTGCAAAAAGGCCTGACTGAGATAAAACACTCTATATCAGAGGCTGATCGGCGCTTATCAGAACTAAGTGCGCAGATTAAAAGAATGAGTATTTCATATCAGGAACTAGCTGATTTGCTGAAAGAAAAGGAAGATCATTTCAAGAAAATAATAGCTAAGGAAGGAAGCCTGAAAGAAAAGCTCAATAATGATAATGCCAATCGACAACGACAGGCAGATAAACTTGAAGTAATACAAAAACAAGAAAAAGAGTATACGAAATGGCAGCGCTTAAGCCAGCTGATTGGTGATGCAACGGGGAATAAATTTGCCACATTTGCTCAGGAACTAACGCTTAAGCAAGTTTTGTATCTGGCCAATGAGCACCTAAATCAATTGACCGATCGATATAGAATTAAGCACATGAAAACCGACCAGGTGGACGATTTATTTGTCATCGATACCTACCATGGAAATGCAGAGCGATCGGTTAAAACACTATCGGGCGGGGAAACTTTTCTGGTAAGCTTATCATTGGCTTTAGGACTATCGGATTTGGCCGGTAAAAATACGGTAATCGGCAGCTTATTTATCGATGAAGGATTTGGAACATTGGATCAAAATACGCTGGATATCGCTCTGTCGGCTCTGGAAAAACTACAAAGTGAAACAAATCGAACCATTGGTATAATCAGTCATGTACCAGCATTAAAAGAGCGCGTAACAACTCAGATAGAGTTGACTAAAAATGCATCAGGCTACAGCAGTCTGGAGATTCGCAATTAACCAAGGGCTTCTTTGGCTTTGGTATATCCTAAGGCTATCATCTCATCCGCTTTGTGGAAATCCAGAGTGCCACATGCATCTCTGGATATCTCGATTAAAACATCGGGTGGATAGGCGGCCAGCTTTTGTCTGGCAATTGTGTTTTGCATAGCATCAAAGGCCTGGTCAGCAATTTCAAACATGGCCGATTGTCTCAGCGATTGTTTGGGTGAAGATTCTTTTTGAAGTAAGGAATTGAATTTACGGCTACTGTTCTCTTTCTTCTCAGAAGGCTTTTGTTCTACTTGAGATACATCGGGTTTGGCCCCCAGATTGATTGCGATGATCTGGTCATGATTTTCACTAAAAACAGGAGCTATTGGAATAGGATTTAACACGCCTCCATCAATCAGCTCAACACCATTGTATTGAACCGGGGTTAAAAATAGAGGCAAGGAAATAGATGCCCGAATGGCATTAAATAGCGAACCCTTACTTAGCCAAATCTCCTTTTCATTCTTTACATCAGCCGCAACAGCAATAAATCTGAGAGGCAGGTCTTCTATTTGACAGTCTCCAAGCATCTCGCGCAGTTTATTAATTAGCTTATCTCCTTTTATCAGCCCGCTCATTCCCCATGATATGTCCATGTACGAAGCTATATCAAGTAGTGTCAGCGAACGAACCCACTCTTCAAACCGATCAAGTTTGCCATTGGCATAAATGCCACCAATCACCGACCCAATGGAACAACCACTGATTGATACGATGTTATAATTATTTTGCTCTAACCACCGGATGACGCCAATGTGAGCAAGTCCACGGGCACCTCCGCTTCCTAAAACGAGTGATACTTTTTTATTAATTGTATGCATTTGAATGTGCTCAGGTTTACAATTGTTTACCATTAATAAAATTAATCAATTCTATAAACTTTTCCATGTATAAGTCAAAATTGGAATTGCGAATGAATTAAATGCCATAAATGTAGTATAGCATTACCTGATTCGTTTGTCATATTATATAGTAGTTTAATCATAATTATTTGGGATTAGCTATTTATAAATTTACTTTCGTCCGCTATTTTTAATTATGTACTGACTAGATAAAAAAGATGATATCAACATTAGGATCACAATTATTTTGGAAGAATTGAAGGTGAGCGTATAGAATTAAAATAGATGAGCATTATTGCGGGGTGGCATAATGGCTTGTTATTTAATATCCATTCATTATCAGATTATCAAGCTTTAAATTATATAATATGACAAATAGACTATGTGTATGAAAAAAACGATTTTGTTATTTTGTGTTCTGTGTATGAGCGCAATAATGGGGCATGTAAAGGGGCAAACAGCCACTTTTAAAGCTCTGTTTCTGTACAATTTCACAAAAAATGTGGAGTGGCCACCATCTGCCAATGAGGGTGAGCTGGTAATTACCATATTGGGTGATCAGGAAATTACTTCAGAATTAGAGAAAATTGCCAAAGTTAAGAAAGCCGGTAACCGGACGCTTAAAGTGGTTAATGTGCGATCGACCAATGAAATTGGAGATTCACACATTGTGTTTTTAGGGTCGGCCAAAAGTGCTTTAATGAAGTCCTTGAGTCACGAGCAGCAGAATAAGCCCGTTTTGCTTATTGCTGATAAAGGTGGTTTATGTAGCAATGGAGCTGCTATTTCTTTTGTAACAGTTAATGGAAAATTACGTTACGAGATTAGCCCGGCAAATATTGCAGCACATGAGCTCAAGGTAACTCAAAAGGTTATTAATCTGGGCATAGAAGTCCAATAACATCTTAAAAACGAAGAAATGTTAAGAATAAAATACTTTACAATCCTACTTTTTTCTTTGATGATAAGTGGTTTGGTGATGGCCCAGGAGGGAAGCACCGAACTTACGAAAGAGAAAATTTTGTCGATGACTACCGAAGAGTTAAGTGCGCTTGATCTTGAGGATTTAATGGCTGCCATTGATATTGTTGGTGTTTCATCGCTTGAAGAACTATACGAATTATTACTAAATAAGGATGTAACATCAGCTTCTAAATCGGAAGAGAGCTTATTTGATTCGCCTTTATCAACAACGGTATTATCGCACGAGCAAATTATTGCTTCCGGTGCTACTTCAATTGAAGAGGCCTTGCGATTGGTGCCTGGGGTAATTGTACGTGAAAAAACTAATGGAAACTTTGATGTTCACATCAGAGGTAACGATAACCTGCCAGCCAAAAACATGTTATTGTATTCTGAAAACATGAATACCTTGGTGATGATTAATGGACGTCCGGTGTTTAACTATTCACATGGAGGTACGCTTTGGGAAACATTACCTGTGGGTTTTGAGGACATTGATCGAATTGAAGTGGTACGTGGACCAGCGAGTGCTCTTTATGGACCAAATGCTTTATCTGGTGTAATTAATATTATCACACAAGAAATCACGGATGATTCACCAATAGTATCAGGAAATGTGCAGGCAGGAACAATGAATACTTACCTTGGAGATGTCGCTTTTCGTAAAAAGCTGAATGATAAATTCAGCGTTGGATTAACTGGAAACTTTGAGACACGCGACCGTGAACGTGAAGATCTTTTAATCTACGATAGAGGAGGAGCACAATACTCATTAGATGGAAATCCTGTTGATCCTGGTTATTTCACACGAGATGAAATTAACGATATGTATAATGGAACAAAGTCATTATGGCCTCCATATACAGTAAAAGGTGAAACATACGATATTTATAAATCATTCCCTGACCCGGATAAGTCAAAAGAGCGTATGGGGGTGAATGCCTATGTTGACTTTAGGCCAAGTGAAAATACCACCATCAATGTAATGGCCGGCCATCAGAATTCGCAGGCGCTTACATCCAGTATGGGTGATGTGCCAACGCCTTACACGACTAAAAAGGCCGAAACATCATATGTTGATTTACGTGCCAGTCACAAAGGCCTTAGCTTGCAGGCGAATTACAATGCAGGAACCATCGATTACATGATGGGTAATGAAGGCTTTGAGCTGGATAATGAACAGTTGAATATTCAGGCTGAATACGACTGGAATCTTGGAAAAGTAAGTATTCGTCCGGGCGTTAGTTACCAATCAATGTCGTATGACGACTCTGAACATATTGAAAAAATTGGTAATGGTTATTTGAATAAGGAGCAAACCATCAATATTTTGGCAGCTAGTGCCCGTATCGATTACCGTCCAACAGACAACCTTCGTTTGGTCGCTGCTTTACGAGGTGAGAAATATAATAATCCGGATGATATCTATATGTCATGGCAGTTGGTGGGTTCGTATAAGTTGAATGACAATAACCTTGTGCGTGCCGTTTATTCGCGCGCTAACCAGTCATCATTCCTTGTAAATACCTACTCCAATTATGCCTGGAAAGTTGTTAATATGCCCTATCCGGGAGAGATGCAATTTGATGGTGATCCAAATCATGATTTGAAGACGATGGATATGATCGAATTGGGTTACCGAACACGTCCGGCAAAGAATCTTTTTGTTGACCTGGAAGCATTCTATACTGTTTCTGAGGATTTTGGGGCATTGATGCCAACGAAATCGTCAATAGCAGTATTTAATCCGTTAGTGGCAGCAGTAGATCCTACAAAAGCTATTGTAAACGGATATGTAAATATTCAATACCAGAATATGGACTTAGTTTCTAAACAAATGGGATTAACCGCTTCTATTGACTGGGTGATTTCAGAGAAATTAGTGGCTAATGGTAATATCACAATTCAACAGACAAAGTTGGACAATTACTATCCTTTAAGTCGAAATGATATTGTTGGACATCAGGCAAAGATTTTATTATCAGATCCAAATAGTGGTGCGAAAGTTATGCAGGCGATTATAGAATATGCAGGTGGTGTTAGCGACGGATCAATTGATCAGAAGCAGCAGCCATATGCATTTGCTTATTCAACAACTGACATTCCAAATGTTGAAAAAGATGATTACGAGCACAAAGCTACGCCATCGTATTTTGGTGGATTCTCTTTAACCTATCGTCCGATTAAAAAGCTGGAAATTTTTCCACAAGCTTACTTCTTTGGCGAGCAGGAGTTTGAGAGTCAGTATAGCACCGAAACCATTAAAGCTAAGTTCTTGCTAAATGCAAAAGTATCTTATAAAGCGAGCAATAATGTTACCTTATTTGTAAACGGACGCAATATTCTTAATATGAAGGAAAGAGAATTTGCCTATATGGATGAAATTCCTGGAATGGTTCTGGGAGGTTTAAATTTCAAATTCTAACGAGAATTAAATACCTGAAAAAATTCAGGAAACACACATCTTAATACAATGGCTGCCCGTTTGGGTGGCCATTGTTGTTTGTAGTAACCCGAGTTCGACATGAAATTATTAGCTCAGACCGCTTGTAAATAATTGGTTTCAAGGAATCTTTGCGATGATATAGTGGGCTATGGTGAGCAAATATGACGAAGAAAATAGTTGTTTACAAGTGGAAGGCTGCGCTTTTCCTTAAATAACTGATCTACTTCTCTAAATTTTATCACCATAGCTCGCTATGCTTCAAAAATTTATATTGTATATCAGTCATTTAATAAAATCTGAGCTGCTTAATTTTAATCGAAATCGGGTTAATAAGATTCAGCTATAAATCACCTTAGTTCATTTGAGTAATAACGGCTAGAATATTTAAACGTTATAATTCGATTGTTCATAATGTCTAAATAAGAAAGAATGAATATTGTACATAATGCTTGAGGGCCTTAGGCAAGATTATGTTCCTAGATGCTTTATTTAAGAGTTAAAAATGCCTATTTAGAAGCATTTTGTGGGATGTGTAAGTGTTTGCCATTCAGCTGTAAATTGTATCATAATAAAAAAATAACAGACCATCAGAAACCATTTCAGGATAACGGCGTACTAACAGCTTTCGATGATAGATCAGTTAGAGAATCTATTAATCGGTTGGGGAAACAAGTGTTTAATATAGACAGACCAATTGGTCTGTAAAATTGGGGGTTATATGCAGTTTAAGAGTATTCGTTCCAAGATACTTATATCTTGTACAGGGGTAGTGTTTGTCGTTGTTATCGCATTAAGTATGAGTTATTTTTACTCAATAGGTAATACAATTACAAAAGACATCAGGACAAATCAGCTTCATACATTTCTGGAAGCAGCACAAAGTGATTTAAGGAATGAGCTAGAGAAAGCCATTGAAACATCGGTAGGCCTTGCGTCCGATCCAACCTTAATGCATTGGTTCAAAAGTGGTGAGGAAGATGAATCAGTAAAGGAACTGGCATTAGACAAACTGGATGTGGTAATTGATGAATTTGGTTATATGACCATCTTTGCAACGTCGGCAATTACGAATAATTACTGGATGAACGGTCATGTTTTGAACGATGTGGTATCTGAATCAGACCCTGATGACAGTTGGTTCTATGAAACATTAGGTGCCGGCAAAAGGGTTTCTACAGCATTTGATTATAATAAAGAGTTAGATCAAACCGGGTTTTTTATCAATGTGGTAATGGGAGATGTCAACCGGCCAATAGGAGTAGCGGGTGTTGGACTTAATCCGACAGATTTGGTGAAAGAGTTGAATGCCAAAAGGTTTAGCGAGAATAGTACTATGTGGCTGATTGATGGAAATGGCATCGTTAAGCTGGCACAAAAAACGGAAGACATCAATAAATCGCTGGATGAAATTTTTAATACGGATGTATTAGAGAATGTTGTTAGCCAGGAAGCTAAGGGTCTGATGTCGGAATACGAAATAAATGGAGGAGACTATGAGATTGCTTATATGAATATTGGTAATACCGGGCATAAAATTGTTATGACGGTGCCTACCCGGGAATTGGTAAGCATGCTTAAGCCTATCCGACGTTTTTCAATCGTTATAAGTGTTCTATTCTTAATCGTTGCTTTTATACTGGCGCTCTTACTGTCCAATTCATTGGCCCGACCAATAGTGCAGTTAAATAATGTGGCCAAGTCCTTATCAACCGGAGATTTAAGTGCAAAGATAGATTCGAAACTGCTTGACATGCCCGACGAATTAGGATTATTAGCCAATACCTTTAATCAGATGAAGGCCAAAATATCAGATGTTATCCTTCAGGTGAAACAAACGACCGAATTAATCTCCGATGGAGGGACACGATTAACAGAATCATCCAACGAATTGTCATCGCGCTCTATGCAACAGGCCACTTCAACCGAAGAGGTATCGGCATCGATGGAGGAAATGGGTGCTAATATCAGCCAAAATGCTGAAAATTCGAAGCAGACCGAGCAGCTGATGTCCAATGCCTATAAAGATACCAGCAATGGTAGCGAAATAGTAAATAAAGCCGTAGAAGGGATAAAGCTGATTGCTGAGAAAGTTCAGATCATTGAAGAAATTGCCATGCAAACCAATATTCTGTCTTTAAATGCTGCAGTGGAAGCTGCCCGGGCAGGAGAGGAGGGAAGAGGATTTGCTGTTGTAGCAACCGAGGTGCGTAAGTTGGCCGAGCGTAGTCGTGAAGCAGCCAATGAGATTAGCGAAAATGCCACCAATGGTGTTGAGATTGCTATTCGGGCCGGAGAGATATTTGATAACCTGGTGCCCGATATTCAAAAGGCCTATAACTATGTTGCAGATATTTCAGCTGCCTCGCTTGAGCAAAATGAAGGATCAAAGCAGGTGAACAAAGCCATTTTGGAGCTCGATAGTGTGTCACAAGGCAATGCCTCTGCTGCCGATAAAATTTCTGAATTGACTCGCTCTTTTTATAATGAGGTGGAGCAGTTAAATGAAGCCATCAAGTTCTTTAAAATATAATCAACTGGGAATGATCGGACGACCATTCTGTAATCCCGGGGTAGCAATTTGATACACGCGATGGCCATTTTGTAATCCCTGTATTACATTTGGATACACCTGGTGGACATTGTGGCAGTCGAAGTGGACATTGTGGCATATCCGGAGGGCATTTGGATATAATTGTTGCTTATTTTGGTATCCGTCTCCACAATAACG
>DIYS01000135.1 GCA_002429115.1 Saccharicrinis sp. UBA6048
GGAACGCGAGAGGACTCGCGCACTAGCATGAGCTGTAATGGATTACCTATCTGAATTGTTTTGGTTTCATATTCTTACTTGCGTTTAGGGCAATTTCAATTATCCTCTTTAGCCTTGTCTCCTTTCGCTGTGCGGAAACAACCCAATATAACAACGACTTTTTAACCGATTTAATGAGGCTGTCGAAATACGCCTTGGCACCGTTGTGATTCGCCAATTCATTTTTCAGATCTTCAGGAACTACAAGCGCCTCTACTTCATCTAAAATTGTCCACGAACCATTTTCTTTGGCAATTGCTATGCTTTTATGGCCTGCTTCCTTCATGAGCCCTTGTTCGATTAAGTTTGTTACTTTATCCTTATTCACCTTCGACCAGTTACTTTTTGCTTTCCGTTGGGTAAAATACTGTTTATACGTATCAGAGTTGACGGACTTTTTAACGCTATCAATCCAGCCAAAACAAAGAGCTTCTTCAACGGCATCACTCCAGCTAAGGTTAAAGTGAGGCGACTTTTTCTTATAGAAAATTACCCAAACAGCATCTTTTCTTTGATGGTTCTCATCCAGCCACTGTCGCCACTCGCTCCTGTTTTTCGGGCAATAATCTTGTACATCTTTCATATTTTCACATCTCTCTTTTATCGCTCAGCTAAGGGGAGTCGTAACTTTGCGTTATAAGCTTATGGTAACTATTCTACGAAACAATCACTCAGCTTTTTTAAATTCCTCCACCCATTTAAGAGCAGCTTCTTTATCTTTTTCCATTACCAGCACATCAGCACCATCCATTGTATGATGTGGCGCTACCATACCTATTAATTGATTTTTCATGCTGGCATCAATGCCATTATCCTTTAGTACCTGGCAGAGCATCTCTACCTCCATTGGTGAACCATTAAATACAGGAACTAATTTTGTGTTGTCATCGGTCATAGCTTATCGTTTTTAGTTTGCTTTAAGATACCAATAGTTTGATAGATTTAAGGTAGATTATATAAATTACTTACGATACCAAATTAAACCGCCGAGAAAAAGAAGAACGCAGAGGACTCTCTGCGAACTCCGTGAACTCTGCGGTTATCATTGGAAGTATATCTTTAGGATTGTAAGTGGTGATTATAGTATGAGCAAATAAAAAAAGCCACTCCAGAACGAAGTGGCTAAAACTTTATAGGTTAGTACTTTTTAATTACCCTTACTATTCTGCAATTGCTTTGCCATAGCAGCACCAATTAAGCTTTCTAATGGTGTACCTCCTTTTGAATCGCCACCAATAATCATGGTTTCAGGGAAATTGATCTTCGCTATTTCGGCTGCGACTTTCACATCACGATCAAGTTCCATGGCCAATTTCACCTCAGGTGTAATACCTGCATGTACTTTTTTAGCAATCTCATAAGCTTCCGCATCTGCTGTCACCTTTTTCTTCTGTGCATTCAGTCGCTCAGTTTCCAAAGCAATAGCTGCCAGTTTTTTATTAGTTTCCTCCTGCTTTAATTTTGTTTCAATCGCAATAAGGGCCTTCACTTGCTCCTTTTCCTGATTAACACGCTCTTCAGCTTTATCACGCTCACCTTGTGCAACGATACGCTGCTGCTCAGCCTTAGCCGTCTCTATCATTTGTTGTTCCAACTGTCGTTTAGCCGATTCATCACGCTGTGCTTCCAGGCGCTGTTTAAAGGTGGCTTCCAAATCTATTTTATCAACAATCACCTGTGATACAATGATATTATTCTCCGACAATTCATGCGGAATACGCTTTGGAATTCCATTCTCCAGGATTTTCTCCACACGATAACTCGTCTGAATTTCTTTGATAGAGCGTTTGGCGGTGGTCATATCAATTTCATCGTAAATGGTATCCTTAACCTCCAATTTATTCACGGCATACGTGCCTTCTTTAAGCTGTTCTTCAAAAGTCTGTCGGAACGACTGAGCCTCACCGGAAATATAGTTTTGTGCAGCAAACATATAACCAGTGTTTATCAACTGCTCACGAACGGTTGGTATAATGGTATTATTCACTAGGTTACTCATCGTACGATATTTTACCGCCAGTTTTATAAACGACGGACTATCTTCCGGCAATTGAAAACGTAAAGAAACATGCCCTTGTGCTGTTACCTGATCAATAAAACGAACTGGTATAGGATGCATCACGCCTTCCAGCTCATCAATATCCGATTCAGTTTGTTTACTTACCACTTTAACATCAATGTACTTTTGCCATTTGTCCACTTTTGTTCCCGGTATCATAAACTTAATACCCTGCTCCATAACGGCACTCATATGCCCTGTAGGAGACACCAATAAGTAGTTAAATCCACGATCGGCAAAGAAAAACATCGTTTTAATCAGCATCATAATAATACCAACCACAACAAGGGAGATACCATGTGCGCGTTTAATACCTTTGAAAATTGCAGGAAGTCTGCTGGCTTGCTTTTCCAGTTTAGAAATCACAAAGGCTGCCAGACCGGCCACTACAGCCAAAAATCCAAGAAATGTAATCATGTTATTAGAAAATTAATTTTAAAGTTTATGTGTTCAATGATTCAGTCTTAAACTTATTCTAAAGCTTACTAATTACAAACTAATTTCTTCAACATTTTATTAACGATATATTTTCTTAGACTAATGATATAAAAAGCCCCGCTGATTGCTCAGCAGGGCAACAAACAACATTTATTATCCTTCTGAATTACAATTTCCGAAGGCCATTTAGTTTTGATTTATCCTTTGCTTCAATGATGCTGATAGCATATCCTCCCCCAGGTGCACATAATTGTGATAGCTTTGACTTGTTGGTGACAATGTACTTTTTAATCTCATATGCCTTGGGATTGGTCTCCCAATGAGCATCTTTAGCATCACTGTATATGGTAGCCACATATTTTTTACCAGGAGTCAGAAAATTGAATTTAATCCTTGAGGTTCTTAGCTCCTCATCATTGGTTCGACCTACAAACCAATTATCTCTTCCCTTTTCTTTACGGGCATAGGTAATATAATCTCCCGGCTCTGCTTCCAATATTTTTGTATCATCCCAATCAATTGCCACATCTTTGATAAACTGGAAAGCATCCATGTGTTTAGCATATGTTTCGGGTAAGTCGGCTGCCATTTGCAATGGGCTATACATGGTGACGTACAGGGCCAATTGGCGGGCAATAGTAGTTCGCACTTTTGAACCATTATCCGGATTATATTGACTAACATCCGGCTCAAATATTCCTGGCGTATAATCCATCGGTCCGCCAATAAGGCGCGTGAATGGTAATATAGTGGTATGATTCACATTATTTCCTCCGAACGATTCATACTCTGTACCGCGTGCACTTTCGTTACCAATCAAATTTGGATATGTACGACACAATCCGGTTGGACGAACGGCTTCATGCGCATTCACCATTATTTTATACTCAGCTGCTTTCTCAAGAGCATACTGATAATGATTTACCATCCACTGGCCATAATGATGTTCACCGCGTGGAATTATATCACCAACATATCCACTCTTTACCGAGTTATAATTGTTATCAGCCATAAACTGGTAGGCCTTATCCATATGACGCTCATAATTGCGCACCGAACCGGAAGTTTCGTGGTGCATCATAATACGCACATCCTTACTTTTAGCATAATCACGTAGCATCTCCACATCGAAATCAGGATATGGCGTTACAAAATCAAACACATAATCTTTTGATTTCCCAAACCAGTCTTCCCAGCCTTCATTCCATCCTTCAATCAAAACAGCATCAAATCCATGCTCAGAAGCGAAGTCAATATAACGCTTCACTTTTTCATTGTTAGCTGAGTGCGTGCCATTCGGGACTGTTTTTGAATAATCTGTTTCGCCTAACTTAACACTTGGTAAGTCGGTATATGCCCAAGTACCTTTACCTGTGATCATTTCCCACCATACACCAATATACTTAACTGGCTCTATCCAGCTTACATCCTCGTAGGCACATGGCTCATTAAGATTAAGTGTAATATTCGACATCAATATATCAGCTGCATTATCACTAACAATGACTGTGCGCCAAGGTGTAGTGCAAGGTGCCTGCATATACCCTTTATCACCACGGGCATCAGGTGTAAGGTGCGATTCGAAAATCATATTCTTATCATCTAAATCAAGATGCATGCAAGAATATTCATACAAAGCTGCTTCATGGAGGTTAATATAAAGCCCATCGTCACTTTTCATCATCAGTGCAGTTTGTACCCCCGTGTCTGAAAAAGTCTTTTGAGAGGCATTAGGTGTAACAGCCCCCTTCATTAATCCTCTTATTTCGCTAAGCTTCGACTGAGTATAATCATACTCCTGCGTATCATAATCTCCAGGAATCCAAAAAGCCGTATGATCACCTGCCATAGCGAATTGTGTATGCTCTTCTTTTATTACAAAGTAAGTGAGGTTATCCTGCTCAGGAAATTCATATCTAAATCCTAATCCATCATCAAATAAGCGAAAACGAACCAGCATTACCCGATTACTTGATGCCTGCTCAAGCCTGACAAGCATCTCGTTATAATGATTACGGATTTCTTTCCATTCTCCCCAAACAGGCTGCCATGTTTCATCAAATGATGAATATTCAACCTCTGTTAGTTTGAACCCTTCCATCAGATCAGGCGCATCCTTAAGCGCTAAACCAAGACTACTTTGTTTAATAACTTCTTTTTTTTGAAATGCTAATTGATATACTGGTATTCCTTCATTAACATTAAATGAAAGTACAAGCTGCCCATTCGGCGACTTCAACTCTTCAGCTTTTATGTCATTAACAACTAATAACACTAGCATTGCATACAACAACTTCTTCATATCGTGTAAAAATTTAAACACATGATCACGGCCTGCTTTAATATCAAGCGGATCAACTATTCATAAAAAAGGTAGAGGTGAGTTGCAAAAATAGCCGGTTTTCAAATTCCACAACTATTATCAAACTCGGACAATTATTAAAAGACGATAACTCCAACAGACCACAACTCTTCACTTTATACTCATTATCTGCACTTTACAACTTCATATTTACATCAATTTCAGACCTTACACAAATCATTTTTTAACACTTGTTGTATAAAGCAAACGTTTGCAATTATCCAGGTTTTCAGGCATTTTGCAAGCAGCCTACACCTATATCTTTTTTTATATCTTTAAGCAAAATCAAAACTATATGAAGCATTTAATCTTAATAATCGCAGCTTTAGCACTTTTATCTTCAGCAAAAGGGCAGAATATTAAAGCCATCACTCAACATGGTGAAACGGTTGTACTGTATGAAAACGGTACCTGGAAATATGAAAAAGACCTACAAGATGGCAGCAATTCTCAGGCGACAATAGTGCCTGGCACCTCAACACCAAAGGCAGCAACTGTTACAACTCTTACCATTGATAAAAGCAAAGAAGTAACCTCAGATAGAATTGAATTGTGCAACGCTGTCAGTAAAAAGCTGTCCCGCTTCTTTGGTGAAGAAAAAGGCCGCGTTCGATGCTTTGTAACAACCAGTAATATTAAGGGTGAAGTCCTCATTAATTTTGAGTTTATGATTCAGATTGGTGATGCAAACCGCTACTTCGGCTATACTGCACAAGACCGAAACATCACTTTGCACTTAACAAATGGTCAGACGGTCACAACTTCTTTTTCGAAAAATGTAGAAGAGAAATTTATTGAAAAATGGAATGCATCGTATTATAAAGCTTCGGCTGTCATTGCTGAAGAGGATATTTATAAACTACTGCGTAATCCTTTACAGAAAATGACTGTTGACTGGAAAAAACGTGCAGAAGAGTACATTGTTGACAATGCTTCAGGCCTGCAGTTATCCATTGCAGAGATATTATAGTGGATGATGAAGAATCTGGGTAAAGTTGGACTGGCTTTGGGTGGTGGTGGTGCTAAAGGATTTGCCCACATTGGGGTTCTGAAAGCCTTGGAGGAGCATCAGATCAATATCAGCAAAGTAGCCGGAACAAGCATGGGATCAATCATTGGGGTTTTACATTGTGCGGGTTTCAAAGCTGACGAAATCACACAGCTCCTTAAAGATGAAAAGGTTTGGAACTGGTTCAAACTGGACATATTTAAGGGTGGCATAGTTAACCTTGATGGTGCCAAAACATCGTTAGTAAAGCAAATAGGCCATAATGAATTTTCTAAACTACTGAAACCCTTTTATGTGGCAGCGAGCAACCTGAATACAGGCAAACTTAAAGTGGTGAACGAGGGTGATCAATTGGTTGACTGGATAATCGCAAGTTCCAGTGTTCCTGTAGCATTTAGCCCGGTAGAGATCAATGGAGCAACGTATGTTGACGGTGGTCTGTTTCTCAACCTTCCTTCGGATGTACTGAGGTTCGATTGTGATACAGTTATTGGCTCAAGTGTTGTTATTGACAAAACAATTCAGTCGCCCGGCAATGCTAAAGACATAGCTGAACGTGTTTTTAACCTTTCCATCGTTCAAAACCAGAGAATCAGCAAAGCCTTTTGCGATATTTACATCGGTCCAAAAAAATTGACTAAATACTCCATGTGGGATTTCCACAAACTTGATGAAATTGTTGAGATTGGGTATAAAGCAGCCAAAAAACGCATTGAAAAAGAACTCCTAAATACCGATATTACCGAGCTTTAATAACAGTAAAAAAATAAAATACACAACTATGCAATCACATGAAATAGATTATGAAATAAAAGGCCATGATGTACAATTTGTTGAAGTGGAGCTTGACCCGCATGAAACAGTGATAGCCGAAGCTGGCGCCATGTTATTTATGGAAGAAGGCATTGAGTTTGAAACTAAAATGGGGGATGGATCCAATCCTTCTCAGGGTTTCTTAGGCAAATTAGCTGCCGGTGCTTCTCGTTTGATCACAGGTGAATCTCTATTTATCACGCACTTTACGCATAGAGGATTTGGTAAGAAGCGTGTAGCTTTCTCAGCTCCTTACCCGGGCACCATCGTACCATTGGATTTAAATAAGCTTGGCAGTAGAGTAATTGTGCAAAAAGACGCTTTCTTATGTGCTGCATTAGGCACTAAAATATCGATGCATTTCAACAAACGCATTGGTGCAGGATTTTTTGGTGGCGAAGGATTTATTCTTCAAAAGCTGGAAGGTGATGGCAATGCCTTTATACATGCAGGTGGCACCATGGTCGAAAAAGAATTAAACGGTGAAACACTCCGCGTGGATACAGGTTGTGTGGTTGGCTTTACTGAAGGTATTGACTTTAGTATCCAATCGGCTGGTGGTTTAAAATCAATGGTATTTGGTGGTGAAGGTATGTTCTTAGCCACTTTACGCGGCACCGGAAAAGTTTGGTTACAGTCAATGCCAATCAATAAGCTGATCAGAGCCATTGCTCCAGCCGGGAAAAATTCAGGTAAAGAAAGTAGTGGCGGAATTTTAAACGAGCTTTTCGAATAAATTGACCAGTTAAAAATATTCACAGGCTGTCTTCTTTCCAGCAGACAGCCTTTTCTTTACGCATCGATACACAGTGTGTCAAGTGTAGCTTGCTGTTCCCTCAATAATCGATGCGCCTCATCAAGATGCACTTCTACAAAACGTACCTTATCGCCAGGCTTCATCTGAGCCAGTTTATATAAATCTGCTGCGATCACATGTGCAATTCGCGTATAGCCACCAGTAGTCTGACGGTCGGCCATCATAATGATAGGCTGTCCTTCGCCAGGCACCTGTATCGTACCCATCGCCACTCCCGATGAGATTATATCTGCATTATCCTGATGTCCGATACATGGCCCCTTAAATCGGTAACCCATTCGATCACTCTGCGGACTTAGCTCGTATGTTTCAGTTAAGAATTTATAGATTCCATCTTTTGTAAATCTTGTACGTTCCGGCCCGGCTATAATTCGTAGTTTAATAGTTTTCGGATATCGAGGAATATAGCCACCTTTTACCTTGCGAGGCTTTGGGTGGGCGCTAACAGTATTCAATGGAATAACATCATCTGGCAGTAATGCTCTTCCTTTCCAGCCTCCGATCCCACCCCTTAAGTACGTGGATTTGCTTCCCATCACCATTGGAATATCAAATCCACCAGCCACCGCTAGGTAGCTCCTTAATCCTTCAGTTACTGTCGCCAGCTCCAGAACATCTCCTTCATTCACCAGAAAAGAACGGTTTAGGCTGATCTCCTCATCATTTAATGTCACACGACATTGACCACCTGTAATCGCTACTAATGCTGGGGCATTAAAACGTAAGGCAGGCCCTTGCATGGTTGTTTCCAGGCAGGCTTCACCGAGCTGATTTCCAACTAATACATTGGCCATCTGCATGGCATAAGCATCCATGACACCGCCCACCGGCATCCCAATATTTTGCGAATCAACTCTTCCTAAATCCTGAAACGTACTAAATAAACCGGGCTTTATAATGTGCATACTACTCTTCATTGATCAACTGGGTATTGATAACAGGTTGATAATTTCCTTCACTAATTGCTTCTTCCAAGCGCTTATATTCACTCTCGCTGATGGGCTCGAACTTGATGTAATCACCACTTTCGATCAACACCGGTGGTGTACGTTGTGGATCAAACATTTTAACTGGTGTTTGTCCGATTATCTGCCACCCTCCCGGACTTGATATTGGATAAACACCTGTTTGGTTACCTGCAATTCCAACAGCTCCGGCTTCAATTTTTTGACGTGGCACTTCTTTACGTGGTGTCTCAATGGCCTGATTCAAACCACCCAGGTATACGAAGCCTGGTGAAAACCCCAGCATATAAATCAAATAAGGCGTTTCACTATGCAGTCGAATGACTTCCTCCGGAGATAATTTATTATGCCCGGCAACGATGTTCAGATCAGGTCCGTAATTGCCACCATAGCAAACTGGTATTGAAAGTGTCTTTACACTACCGGATGTATTCGAATAATTTTCTATATCAATTGATTTAAGCTTCTTAACCAGCTCTTTATAATTAATAACCATTGGATTATAGCTCACACAAACATCCGTATAGCTTATGGTAATAGACGTTACTCCTTCGATCTTCTTTTCACTAAGTAACTGGCTGTATTGCTTAACCCTTTTATGAATAACTGGCGAAATCTCAGTACCCAATCGAACCAGAAAGGATTGATCACCATTGACTTCAATTATTGGCTTCATGGAGTAGCTGTTTTAAGGGGTGAAATTGTATATCCTTCTTGGTTCAAACGCATATTTAATTGCTTTGCAAATTCCAAAGCATGGGCATTATCTCCATGCAAACAGATTGTATCTGCTTGCAAAGGCACTAAAACGTCACTTCCCGATTTAACTTGCCCTTTTTCCAATAGGTCAATGACCTGATTGATGCTTTCCTCCGCATCAGTAATCACCGCATTAGCTTGACTTCTTGGCATAAGCATACCCTTATTGGTATATCTTCTATCAGCAAATGCCTCACTGGCATATGGCAAGTCAATCTCTCGTGCTGCTTCAAGCATTTGTGAGTTAGCCAAGCCTACTAATATTAACCGCTCATCTACTTTTTGAATGGCTTTTGCTATCGTCAAGGCCATTTGCACATCGGCAGCTGCCATATTGTACATGGCTCCATGTGGTTTTACGTGATGCAGTTTGCCACCATAAGCCTCTACCATACTTTTTAAAGCACTAACCTGGTAAAACACACAACTATACAATTCCTTTTCGCTTAGTTGCATCGCCCGTCGTCCAAAACCATTTAAATCAGGAAAACCGGGATGAGCACCAATGCTTACTCCGGCATCCAATGCCAGTTCAATTGTTTGACAAATAACTAATGGATCACCTGCATGAAATCCACATGCAAGATTTGCTGAACTGATATATTTAAGAACTTCCTTATCATTACCTAATTGATAGCTTCCAAAGCTTTCGCCCAAATCGCAATTTAAATCTATCTTTTTCATAGAGTTTAATATCTACTGATAAATAAACATTGTCTTTTTAAAATACCTCAAAAACGCCAAGAATACTTTTTAACCCAAGTATTAATGTCACCAGAATGACAATCACTCCACCAATATTGCTATAGGTCGAATTGGTGTATTTGCCTAGCACCTTTTTATTATTCATAATCAGTAAAAGGAAAATAGCGATGACTGGCAATAAGATGCCATTGGTTATTTGAGCAAATAATATTGCCTGAATAGGCTTATACCCTAAACTAGCCGCAAACACGCCAATCACAAGTATAACCGTCCATATTAACCTGAACTTTACACTCTTCAAATCTTGTTTCCAACCAAGAATTCCTGAAGTGGCATAAGCCGCCGCCAATGGCGCTGTGATTGATGATGATACACCTGCTGCAAACAACCCTGCTCCAAGGAAATACTTAGCCCAACTGCCTAATATGGGCTCCAATTGAATCGCCAGATCACCAATGCCAGTTATACTGATTCCCTGACCAAAGAATGCTGCTGCTGAAGTAACTACCACCGACATAGAAATAAGACCACCGACAGCAATTGAAAAGATCAGGTCGAAACGCGCTTCCTTCAAATCTTCTTTCTTCTTCCAACGCTCTTTAACAGCCGAAGCATGTAAAAACAGATTATAAGGCACAACAGTGGTGCCTATTAACCCAACAATGGTTAAAACCGAATTTCGAGGTATAGTTGGTACAAACAATCCTTTTAAGATGTCAATAATGTCAGGCCCAATCACGATCGCGGTACTCATAAATACAACGCTCATTAAGATAACCAGGACAATCAAAATTTGCTCTATGGCTTTATAACTTCCTTGTAGTAAAATAACAAATGCTGCTAAGCCAATTAGAAGGCTAAGTATCCTCTGGTCGAAGCCGCCGATAACGGATGAAATACCCAATGAAGCGCCAACAATATTGCCGGTTTCATAGGCCGCATTACCTATGGCGATGGCAGAGATAATTAATACTACTGCCAAACTTTTTAATAATGGCGAATGAAGCTGAGATCGAATGGACTGCGCCAAACCTTTTTGCGAAATAATTCCCAACCGGACCGTCATTTCCTGCAAAATAATTGTGGCTATTACCGAGAATAAAAGGCTCCAAAGCAAAGCCATTCCAAAACCTGCACCGGCCATAGAACATGCCGTAATTGTTCCTGGTCCAATAAAAGCAGCAGTAACAAGTCCTGCCGGGCCGATAGATTTTAATCGTGATTTAAGATCTTTCATTGTTAGTTAATGTTTGTTCAGTAACATTAATTGCAAATGCTATGGGTGGATACCACCAGACATGCCCCGTAATGGTCACTAACATTTTGGCAATTAATCGGGATCAGATCTTAAATATATATAAAAGATGTTTACAAAACAGATGAGTGATTAATATCAATATTACATATTCAATGGGTAAATGGCAAAAGCATCGTCAATAGCGTAATTCTTACCACATGTAAAAATCAATTACGAAATATCAAATTTCAAAGGCATTAAAATATAAATCGAGCGTCTTAAATGACGTTTTAAGTCAGTACAAGGTCTTCTTTGATTTTTTTCACCACCAGTCCGGCCAGAGTAAAACCAAATATTCCTGTTACATGCGACAGGCTTCCGTTGATCGAGGCTTTTTTATGATCCCACTTATGATTCAGCAATTCAGGATTGCCCGGTCCTTGATTTTGAACAATTTCAGGATCATTCTTATGCTCCTCTATTAGATAAGACCCTTCATTTTCAAGCACCTCATCGCTATAAACACAGGGAAAATGACGTTCATTAACTTTCCATTTACGCAACATCTTGCGAACTTTTCGGGCCAAAGGACATCCTTTAACCTTCCAAAATGAGTCTACCTGAACACGAGAGGGATCAACTTTAAGCGCCGCCCCCATAGATGAAACGAAGATGGCATCTCTGTCTACAGCATTTTGAATCAGATGGGCTTTACTACTCAAACTGTCAATGGCATCAATAATGATATCGTACTCATCAAGATTAAATTGATCAGCAGTATCTCGACTATATATCTCCTGCACATCATCGATATTGGCATTGGGATTTATCTCCAACAGACGCTCTTTTAAAGCCTCAGTCTTCACCTGACCTACAGTTTTTGTTGTAGCCATCAATTGTCGGTTGACATTCGTAATATCCACACGATCACTATCAACAATCGTTAGATTAAGTAAACCTGTACGCACCAGACTCTCTGCACACCAACTTCCTACGCCTCCAATTCCAAACAAAATGGCTCGTTTTGAAGCCAATGCCTCCATCACCTCTTTTCCCAGTAACAACTCTGAGCGATGAAATATCCCTTTTCCCATCGTAAATTTTTTTGGCAAAAATAGAAAAAAGTTTAATGATGCAAGACGCTTGTGATAACGATAAATATCAGATACTTATCTCAGAACCCGGGCAAATACAAAATCGCATCTCAACCGTTAGTTAAATAAAGGTATTGATCATCCAATTCTTACTTGTAATCTTTAGATTTTCAGATAGAAAAATGTTATTACTTTTGTATCTGAACTAATCTAACCTTATAAATGAATACGCTGACAATTTCCCTTCTAAGCCTATTTACAATTCTATTAATTGGATGCAGTAAAGACGAGATCCAATACGAACCGTATTCTGATTATTCCATTCCTTATGTAATTGGAAACGATGATAGACCTTTTCCATTTGAATATTCTCTGTACTTTTATTATTTCCGCCTTCATTTTGAAGCAGGTATTCAAAATAAAGAGGAAGTATTTGTAATCAATACACAAGAAGCCTTTGATGCTATTTATACAGATGGAGCAGCTAAACTTAACCAGCCTATTGATTTCGATACTCAAACTTTAGTGATTTGTTTTCCGCAATTTGAATGTGAATCAAACCTCATAGAATACAAATATTCAGTGACAAAACACCCTGAATTCGACAACTATCTGTTTTCAGTTCAATTAATTGAATTTGCCACCCAAACGCCTGACAAATACCTTGAGTATCGACCACATCATTTCATCTTACCTAAAGCCAGTAATGTTGATCAATTTAAAATCAATAAATCTTTAATAACCAAAGATTATCGTGAAACAGGTGACTTAGCTATTTCCGGCAGATATGAGGGTACACTCAAGACTAGTAATAGCAATGGTTTAATTAAAGAAGAAACTACAACTTGCAATGCCATCTTCTCCACCGACATCCATGATGCTATAGTATTTGCCATTAAAGATGATGATGACCAATTAAGCATCTATTCCAAACAATCGGTCATCTTTTACAATAGAATTGTGAATTATGACTTTGAAACACCATATGGTAAACCAACTGGCTTTAGCGATTATGATCTTGAAGTAGCGCTTTACTCTAAAGAAACCAATAAACTATATATAATATGTCATGAGCGTGAGAATGATTATGGCTTGAGCAGAACCAAAGAATA
>DIYS01000133.1 GCA_002429115.1 Saccharicrinis sp. UBA6048
GTTACTTGATAAAACGTACAAGGAAGCCCAGGAAGCGAAAGCCGAAGGTAAAACTGGCGGACGTACCATCCCGGCAATGAAAATGGGTGGTTTCTAGAAATTGGTTGATATTTGGTTTTATAGGCAGGCGCCTTGGATAGTAATTCAAGGCGTTTGTCGTAAATTAATGATTATGAAAACAGTATTGAGTATACTTCTCAGCGCACTTTTGACAAGTGCCTATGCACAGTCAGACAAAGGAATGCAGTTTACACATGGTAGCTGGAGCGAGATTAAAGAGATCGCCAAAGCACAGAATAAATCGATATTCATTGATTGCTACACCTCATGGTGCGGCCCTTGTAAAATGCTGTCAAAAAATGTATTTCCACAGGCAAAAGTTGGCCTTTTGTTCAATACCAACTTTATCAATTACAAGGTAGACATGGAAAAGGGTGAAGGTCCTGAACTTAAAAAACTATTTAATGTATCGGCCTTTCCAACCTTAATATGGGTCGATCATGAGGGTAAAGAGCTGCACAAAACAGTAGGCGCACCCAATGCCGATGATCTGATTAAAATAGCTCAACAGGTGATAGACGGGAATGGATTAGCAGATTTAAAACGTCAGTACGAAGCCAACAGCTCGGACTATCAAGTAATGCTACGTTATATTGAGGCGCTCAACACGGCTTACGAAAAGCAAACAATTCAGTCAGTTTTGCAGGTCTATTTTGAGAATATTAAAGACGAGGAGCTACTTGAGGAGCCAAACTACCATCTGATAAAAAATTATCTGGGCGATATTTATTCGCCTGCGTTTATCTGGTTTGATAAGTATCAAAATGACTTTATAAAGAAATATCCCGACGATGATATCCATCAAAAGTTATACCTGAGCTATTTAAACTATGGACATTCGCTTGTTAAAAAAGACGAGGTCGATTATAAGGGCTTTAAAAGCTATCGTAAAACCCTGAAGAAGCGCAAGGTAAAAGATAAAGAAAAGATGATCGCCTTTATAGAAGAAAGCATTTGTCGCAGTGAAAAAGATTGGGATGCCTATATCGCAAAGGTCAATGCCAACATCAACCAGGGCTATCACGACGACAATAATTCGTTCTTATACTACAATTGGGCGAAGGCTATTGCCAATTCCCCAAATGCTCATAACGAGCATTACCTGCAGGCTGCACAATGGATGGAGAAGTCCTTTGATGCCAGCCCATGGCCTTTGGTAAATAACATTGTATACCTGGATGAGAAACTTGTCATCTTAAAACAGGCAAAGGTTGGTGAAGAGAAGATCAAACAGCTGGAGGAGCGAATTACAGAGCTAAGAAATAAAGTTAAAGAAGCTAGCGGACATTAGAAATACCATAGCGACAATTTTAATTTTTGAGCGGGTGTATTTCCCTGTTAAGCGAGCTTTTTCCCAACCGGGAAATTATCCGCTTAATGTGGGAAATCACCCGCTTATCGTTTGAAACGATCCGCTTAGTGCTGGAATTTGACCGCTTAGCGATATTAAATATTCGCTGACCACTGGAAATTGTCCGCTATAGTTAATAATCCTTCACTTAGTGTTGGAAAGTATCCGCTTACCATTGAAATGCCTCCGCTTAATGGTTGTCTCCTTTAAAATTAATATTGCACTCACGTTAAAAAAATTATTTTTGCACCGAAGGATTATAAAACAACAGATTCGATTAAAAATGATTTGGGGAAAATCAGTGCATTTTTATCGATTTTGTTTTAATACTAACACACATCACATGAAAAAAATTACCTGTTTATTATTTGCACTACTAACTGTGGCAACTGGCCTGAAGGCACAGAAGACAACTTACAATATTCCAAAAAACATTGAATCGGATAAACTAAGCATATCCTTTCAAAAGGTAAGTGTTTCGTCTTCATCTTATTACATCAATTTTAAAACCAACAACAAGGGAAACGGCTTATTGCTTTTTGATAGATCGCTTGTCAATATCGAGCAAAATAATGGTCAGATAAATGCGACATCGGATCAATATCAGATCAAAACAGGCGATAGCAAAACTGTTTATTGCCAGTTCAGAATTAAACCACCAGTCACCAGCAATGCAGAAAAGTTTGCATTAAACCTGAAAGGCATTAGCTATGCACTTCCGGCCCAACCACTAAAAGCTGATAACTTGCTATTAAAAGAAAGTATGACCAAAGATATGGGTCCATTTTCTTTTAAACTGATGGAATACAAAGTGTACTCCGACAGAATTTATGCGAATGTAAAATGCACCTATAAAGGTGATACTAAAACACTGGGCAAGATCGATCTGACGAAAATTTCAGTCACCGGAGGAAAAGCTGAAGTTGTTAAGAAAGGTGATCACCTACTGCCTGGAAAATCCTATTCTTTTTCGATCAATATAACACCTGACGGTGAAGAAACAGCCATTGTATTTAACGATGCCTTGCAGGTGATGACTATTAATGAAATTAACATTGATCCTGTTGTTATCACCAGCACCACTTATAAAGAGCCTGCTCCAGAAACAGAAAAAGCTGCTGAGCAAGTAAAGGTTACCGAGCAAAAAGCGGCTAAGCAAGTTTTGGAACTAAGCTATACCGACTTTTCAACGCTTAAGAAGGACATTGAAACAGAAATGAACAATGGAGGTAAACCGATTGAGATGGCTAATGAATTTCTGATGGAGAAAAAACACATCAGCACAGTCCAGGTGATTGATATTATGTCGGTTTTCAGCCTGGACGGATCAAAACTTAAGTTTGCTAAAATGGCTTATCCTTTCACTTCTGATAAGCAGAAGTTTCACCTGGTAGTTCCTAAACTTGCCTATGTCAAAAATAAGCAAGCGCTTGAGGAATTTCTAGAACAGCAATAAATATTGAAACAGAAAATACTAAAACAGCTATCAAATCACTTTGGTAGCTGTTTTTTTTATTAATAAACACGGACTGCCTTAACCTCTGCCCCTTCTCTAAAATCATCGATTGACAATTCGGTATAGTCACTGTCAAAACTTAGTTGCCCGATAAAATCATTGCTATCCAATAAAAACTGCAGCTTTGAATCATCGAATTGGATGACATACATATCGCTCACATAGGTATACCACAATTTGTAGTTGGGGTATTTTTGAGTGAAGGTGTAGATCGTCGTTCCAACTCCTACCTGTTTATTGGTAACATAGCGATCAGATAGAATTAGCATCTCCCCTATTTGCTTAGAATATGATTCTGTTTCGTAATTATAAGCTGGTTTAATCCTGATCAGCTCTTCCTCCTGAATGAATACCTGGTAATAAGGCTCTTCGATCATTCCGTCAGGCGTACTTTTCATCTCCTTAGCCTGGCTTATATCAAAAGATAAAGACACTGCCTGATCAAAAGGTATTGCTTGATCCACCTTAAAAATACCGGCTTGTCCTTCCTGTAACAAAAAATGACGGGCATCAACCGATAAATTGTCCTGCTCCGAAATGGCCGGCTGATTTACTATCTGATCATCATATTTATAAACATTCAATTCTGCCGGAACATCACCACCAATAGCATATACGTAAACTTCGTAAGTATATATTCCGTTTTTAAAGCGATAGGCATGATTACCACCGCTCCCATCGTACCTGACTTCACCATTAGAAAGCACCAAATCAGGTTGGCTTGTCATTTCCGAGTCAGCAGACCAGGAAGCATATCGATAAGTATCATCATCCAGCTGATCAATTCTCACTTTAAACTTTTTGGTCTTCAATAAATATATGGCTTTACGATAGTCTTTAATACTTTCGTGAAGCTGCTCCTTCTCCTGTTCATTAAGTTGTTTTATTTTATTCTTTTCATATTCCGACTGGTAGTTCACTGCGATAATACGACCATCTGCATCCAGCCATAGCATCCCACTATCAAACATTATTCCTTTGGCGCCCATCAATGACCAATTCGTTTCAATACTGGCGTTGACTATTCTGGATGTAAATGCCTCATCGAAGATCTCATGATAACGCTTTGCAAATGATTCTGCATTTTCAATATCATCTAATGGATGCTCCCGCTTTAATGGATAAGTAACAAATGCTTTCAGGGCATCAACATTATTGTTTTTAACATGCTCCGTGAAGTTTTTTATCAATTGCTTTTGTTGTGCACTCCACTCCTGCTGTGCATTACTACTGATGGATATTACGATCAGACACAAAAGAATACAGATCTGTTTATTCATATTATTGATGTCGTTATTTAGGTTTCCGCAAAGATAATAACTCGGATAAAACACCATCTCAACATTAATCATTTTGCAACTTAATTAACTCTTGATTATTTTGTCGGTGCATTACCATTACACAACAACTATGGCTGATTTATTTAAGAACCTATACAACAAACAATTCTTTAATGTTTTTACCGAAGCAATTGAAATCGTCATAGACGGATTCGATAAACAACAATTTCTCGACAAAATATATGTTGAAGATTGGGAGGATATGGAGTTAAAACAACGCATGCATCATATTTCTATGATTTTTGCCACCTCCCTGTCATCCGATTTCAACGAAAGCATTGAGCAAATACATGAAATTATTGAGGTACTAAAAAATAATGATGTGGACAATCGGGTTAAATACCGCGATCTTGTTTTTATTCTAATACCAAACTATATTGAGCATTATGGGCTTAATGATTTCGAAACATCAATCAATGCCTTTAAGAAGATTACTTCTTTTAGCACGTGCGAATTAGCGATTCGGCCATTTATTATAAAATACGAAGATCAAATGATGAAAGTGCTCCTTAAGTGGACACAAGATAGCAATGAGCATGTCCGTCGATTGGCCTCAGAAGGTTGTCGTCCTCGCTTACCTTGGGGAATGGCCTTACGCGCATTCAAATCTGATCCATCACCAATCCTACCGATTCTGGAAGCTTTAAAAAATGACAGTTCTGCCTACGTCAGGAAAAGTGTCGCCAATAACCTCAACGATATTTCAAAAGACAATCCGCAGGTAACCATTGATATCGCCAAAAAATGGAAGGGACAATCAGCCGAAACAGACTGGATTATCAAACATGCCTGTCGTACCTTACTCAAGGCAGGCAATCAGGAAATATTGACACTGTTTGGTTATGGTTCGCCCAATTATGTAGAAGTACGAAACTTTCAATTAGCATCTGATGTCATCCGGGCAGGTGATCACCTAGAATTTTCTTTTGACCTAAAAAACAACTCTGATCAAGATAAACTGATCCGATTGGAGTATGCCATCTATTTTCTGAAAAAGAATGGCAGCCATACCAAAAAGGTTTTCAAACTTAGTGAGAAGAACTTCGCTCCCAACTCTACAACGTCAATCACGAGGCGACAATCGTTTAAAGTTATCTCATCCCGGAAATTCCATATGGGTGAGCATATTGTGAGTTTAATAATTAATGGTATTGAGTTTGAAGAAAGTTCGTTTGACCTAAGGGATTGATGAGTTCTGGGTTTCGTGTTCAGGGTTATTAAGTTCAGTTGTATGATATTGAAGCGAGGAGTTTAGTTTCAGAGCAACACATGTTGACTAACGAATAATCCTATAGCAAACCATAAACGTTTACGATTGTTGCAATTTAGAGCACATTAACAACTTTAAAATGGCACATCAGCACGATCATATAACGAATAACTATAACAGGTCATTTGCATTGGGCATTGGGCTCAATGTAATCTTTATAGCTATTGAATTATTCTATGGCTTTGTAGCCAACTCATCGGCACTAATTGCAGATGCCGGTCATAATACCAGCGATGTACTTGGTTTGTTATTTGCCTGGTTTGCCATCTGGCTGGCATCAAAGAAGCCAAAGAACAGGTATAGTTACGGATTTAAAAAGAGTACTATACTAATATCTTTACTGAATGCCGTCTTACTTTTTGTCGCTGTCTTTTTTATCGGCTGGGATGCAGTTGGTAAGTTTAAAAATCCAGAACCAGTTGGTGGCACGCAGATTATGATAGTAGCTGGAATTGGCGTAGTTATTAATACCTTAACAGCACTACTTTTTATTAAAGGTCAAAAGAATGATTTAAACATTAAAGGAGCCTTTTTACACATGGCGGCCGATGCAGCCGTGTCTTTAGGTGTTGTAATTGGTGGGCTGCTCATTAAGCAAATCGGGGCATTGTGGATCGATCCGGTGATGAGCTTCATTATTATACTGGTTATCATGTGGGGTACTTGGGGCTTGTTTATTGAATCCATCAATCTGGCGTTAGATGCCGTTCCGCGAAATATTGATTATAAAGCTGTTGAGCAGAAATTGAAAAATATTGAAGGCGTTGATGAATTGCACGATTTACACATCTGGGCTTTAAGCACCAATGAAAACTCGTTATCAGTCCACTTGGTCAGCACAAATACCGATAATGATACTCTTCTCAAAAAGGTTAAAGACATGCTTGAAAAACAATTTAACCTCCATCATACCACTATTCAAATTGAGAATTACAATAGTGATATTCACTGTCATAAATGTTAACTCTGGTGTCGCATCAAAAAAAAATGGGATCTAAACCGTTGCTTAGAAACCCATTTACTAACCTAACCCAAATCTATGAAAAAAATTTATCTAATCTATTGCAAGCCATGTGCCAAAGACTAATTTCATCTGTTAGCAAATATTAAAACTTACAAATTAATGTATATATCTACATTTTTACATGCGTTATATATTAATAAACCCGCTACCTGAACTTTTGTTCAATGCAGCGGGTTTTAAATTCTATTATATCAATTGTTTAATAAGCCCTACCAGTATTACCTTCCACAAAATTGATAAACGAAGTATTCACTACTTTATTTCCTCCCGGCGTTGGATAGTCACCGGTAAAGTACCAGTCTCCGTTGTCATCGGGACAGGCCGAATGAAGATTCTCGACACTCTGGTATACCAATTCCACATCCGCATCAATATCTTCCGGACGTAGCATTTCTGCAATTTTCGATGAGATTTGTTCAGCTGTAAACGGACGGTAGATGTCTTTCACATGATTCACAATCTCCTCTTTTGGCAAGAATTGCTGCTCTTTACATTTCTTGTACACTTCATCGATAATATGTACCTGATCAGTATCCTTAAGTAATTCAACTGCTGCAGAAAAAGCACAGAAATCTTTTAATTTAGCCATGTCAATACCGTAGCAATCAGGATAACGAATTTGCGGTGCCGATGACACAACAATAATCTTCTTCGGATGCAAGCGATCTAAGATACGTAGGATACTCTTTTTAAGCGTCGTGCCTCGAACAATGGAATCATCAATAATGACTAGTGTATCCACACCATTTTTTACGATACCATAGGTAACATCGTAAACATGCGCCACCATATCATCCCGACTATCATCGTCGGCAATGAACGTACGCATCTTCACATCTTTAATGGCAATCTTCTCAACCCTTGGCTCTCGACTTAATATTTCATCCAGTTTTTCTGGCGTAATTTCTTTTCCAAGGTCAAGTATCTGTTGTTTTTTCACCTGGTCCATCTCACGACGAACACCTTCCATCATACCATAGAAAGCTGTTTCTGCTGTATTCGGAATGTATGAAAAAACTGTATTGTCAATATCGTAATCTACTTTTTCAAGAATCGTTTTGGCTAATAAGCGACCAAGCTCTTTGCGCTCTTCGTATATTTTACGATCGCTGCCACGAGAGAAATAAATACGCTCAAACGAGCATGAACGACGGGTTTGCGGCACACGCACCAATTCTTCAGTAACCTTACCATTCTTTTTAATGATTAAGGCATGTCCTGGTTTCAGCTCCTTAACCTGAACCGAACGAACATTCATAGCCGTTTGTATCACCGGACGCTCGGATGCAACCACAACAATTTCATCATCGGCATAATAACAGGCCGGACGAATCCCCCAAGGGTCACGTGTCACAAATGCATCACCATGTCCAACTACTCCTGCAATGGCATAACCTCCATCCCATCGACGACTTGAGCGCTCCAAAATTTCACGGATATTCAATTCTTCCTCAATACAATCTGAAATCTCACGATTGCTTTTGCCATCGTTTTTATACTTGCGGAATAACAGTTGATTTTCTTCATCAAGGAAATGACCAACATTTTCAAGAATGGTAACTGTATCCGTGTAATCCTTCGGGTGCTGACCTAGTTCTGTCAAGGATTGAAAAATTTCATCCACATTGGTCAGGTTAAAGTTACCTGCTAAAGTGAGGTTTCTGGAGCGCCAGTTATTCTCACGCATCACAGGATGCACGTAGTCAATGCTATGATTTCCAAATGTTCCGTAACGCAAGTGCCCTAAATATAATTCGCCGGCAAATGGCAAATTATTCTTAGCATATTCCGAGTCATTCAACAACTCTGAATCTTGCTCCTGAAGTTTTATAAAAGGCTCATTAATCTTCTCAAAAACATCTTTAATCGGATTCACCTTATTAGATCGGTGACGCGAAAAGTACTTCTTACCCGCAGGCTGATCAATTTTTAAGTTCACAGCTCCAGCTCCATCCTGTCCGCGATTATGCTGCTTTTCCATCAATAAGTACAGTTTATTCAGGCCATAACGCCATGTTCCGTACTTTTCCTGATAGTACTCAAGCGGTTTTAATAAGCGGATCAGAACAATCCCACACTCATGCTTAATTTGGTCACTCATGATATCTCCCTAATAAAAAATAAAGCGCAAATTTATTTCTAATTTTTTAATCCCCCAATAGAGGGTTGAAAAAGAAAAAAGCCGGAATAATCCGGCCTTCTATTTAGTTAATTACTTCAAACTTATTCATTTTCACGTTTCCATCCTTTACTATATAACAGTTAGGAAAAAACTTTCGCAGCTCTGTCAGTAAGGGTAAGGCCTCGTGCTTATGTCGATAGTTGCCTACGCGCACTCGCCAAAAAGGTGATGTAAAAGACATATCTGCGTCGTATTCAGCAAAATTGTGCAGAAATTTACTTTTCACCTGAAGTGCTTTCTTTTTTCCCGTTGGACCTGAACCAGAATATAGCTGTATTCTAAATCCATCGACACCACCCATGCGTTTATTGACTTCGACTTGTATATTTACTAATTCTTCTATACCATCCTCATCATAAATAGTAATCACACCCTGCCCCTCTTGCTTTTCCTGCAACGAAGAGACTAATCCTTTCTGGGCATAAATTGCACTACTTATAATGATACACAGTAAACAAACAACCGACCTCATCTTACACATTATTTTACGTTATTCTCCGCAAATATAACGATTTAATCACTGGTTGGAATAACGAGAACCGGTTTCATTGATTTATTAACCAAATCATTGGTAAAAGGCTGAAACAATCGTACAAATGGGTTATCTGAATGGTGCACATGTGCGGTAATAAGATCAATATCTTCGTCTTCAGCATATTTCAATATATTCCTGGCAAATTCCCGTCCCCTGATTTGAATGGTTTCTACATCAACCCGGGCATTGTCAATTAGGTATTTCTCAACTTGTTTTACATACATTTCCATGGCATCGTTCATCCAAGGCAAATCAGAATTTCTGAGCCCAACAACATGTACATCTGCATCAAATAGAAAAGCTATTCCGGCAACAGCGGGTAACTTCTTACGGCTGGCAATGGTATAATCAACCGGCACGGCAATCTTTTTGATATCCTTCTTAAGCTCCATCCGCTTGTTAACTACCAATACCGGACAGGGGGCATGAGAAACCAATCGATAGGCCGGACTTCCAACCCACTTTGAACTTTTCATACTGTCATTGTGCGTACCCAATACTATAATTGATGAATCTCCATATTTGGCCTGGTTACACACCTCCTTGACTACATTGCCCTCCCTGATCTTATAATCGAATACTCCACATTCAACATGGTATTTCGATTGGTACGTTTCATGAAGTTCCTCGGCCCATTTTTCAACATCCTGCGATAATCTGCAATCTGCCTCATTAGTTGTGTTAAATGGGATAATGATTGAATCTGTTTTGACATGCATCAGTCTTAAGTTTGCTTTTAAATGATTGGCCAATTCAATACCAAAATCAATAGCTGCCGCCGACTCTTCGGTAAAATCTACTGGTATTAATACTTCTTTCATGGTGAGGTTATTTAAGAAACTGTTTAAGTTTAATAGCACAAAACAAGTTAGGGAATTCTAATCTAAATTTCTAGTACTCAAGAACCCGACACTCTATTCCATTTTTTGGAAATAACCTTTTTAATTAAGTAATTAAGAGCGAATTTACTTGCCAGTACTCTCACATACATTAACTTTGCAGCTCCAATAAAAATAACAACCAGAACAAAATAAGAGGCAGACAAATGATGGAGTTTAGTGAAGTAAAGCCGTTGATTAACAGCAAAAGTGAGAAAAAGCTGTTCATAGAAACATATGGTTGCCAGATGAATGTGGCAGACAGCGAAGTTGTAGCATCTGTTATGGAAATGGATGGATATGGCATGAGCTATGACATTAATGATGCGGACGCAATATTTATAAATACCTGCTCCATCAGGGACAATGCCGAACAGCGTGTATTAGGTCGATTGCAGCAATTGACAGCCATGCGCAAAGACCGTCCAAAGTTAATTATTGGAATCATTGGCTGCATGGCCGAGCGTGTTAAAGACAAATTATTTGAACAAGGTGCTAATATAGTAGTCGGACCAGACGCCTACATGGATTTACCCAATCTCATTGGCATGGCCGAGCAAGGAGGTAAGGCCATTAATGTAGAGCTATCCACCAATGAAACCTATGCCGAAGTAATTCCTTCCCGTATCGGTAAAAACAGAATTTCCGGTTTTGTTTCAATCATGCGTGGATGTAATAATTTCTGCTCGTATTGTATTGTGCCATATACACGTGGCCGCGAAAGAAGCCGTCAGCCGGAAAGTATTAAAAAAGAAATTCAGGATTTATCAAACAAAGGTTTTAAAGAAGTTACATTACTTGGTCAGAATGTAAACTCGTACAACTTTGAAGGAGACAACAATGAATCGATGAACTTTTCTGAACTGCTGGAGTTTGTGGCACAAAACTTCCCTGGTTTACGCATTCGCTTTACCACTTCTCACCCAAAAGATATGAGCGATGAGACACTTGAGGTGATGGCAAAATACGATAACATCTGTAAATTTATCCATCTGCCTTTACAATCAGGAAGTTCTCGCATTTTAAAACTAATGAACCGCAAATATGACCGTGAATGGTACATGGAGCGCATTGAAGCCATTCGAAGAATACTACCGGGATGTGGGTTGTCAACAGATGTATTCTGTGGTTTCCATAGTGAAACAGAAGAGGATCACAAAGAAACTTTAAGCCTGATGAAATGGGCCGGCTATGATTCTGCATTTATGTTTAAATACTCAGAACGTCCAGGTACGTTTGCAGCACAAAACCTTGAAGACAATGTGCCTGAAGAAACAAAAGGCAAGCGCCTTCAGGAGATTATTGATCTGCAAAACCAACTATCGTTTGAGAGTAATCAGCGTGACATTGGGAAGACCTATGAAGTATTGGTGGAAGGCACCTCAAAAAAATCAAAGGATGAGCTATTTGGCAGAACATCGCAGAACAAAGTGGTTGTTTTTCCAAAGAAAGATTTCCAAACAGGTGACCTGGTAAATGTTGTTATCAAAGAAGCTACACAAGCCACGCTTAAAGGAGAAGCCATTTAGTTTTAATTAGTGTCGATAAGAAAACACCAATAACTGCGTTATACTCGTCAGAAAAATACTCATTTACACAAGTTAAACTGCGTGTTTTCTGACCTCGAAAGCCTTGTTCTTGATGTTTTTTATACGCTACTTGAAAAATGTTGTAGTTTTCTTAGATGCACTAATTATCAATAGTTCATCAGTTTTTAAGCCAGCTCTTGTTCTTCAAGAGCGGATAAATAGTAAATTAATGGAGTATTGAGACAATATACATGATGTGAAAAATGAATATTAATTGATTAGCGATTAAACTTCTGCCTTCTGGCTAACAACTAACTATTGAATTATATTTCTGATTATTAAACCTGTAAGCTTAAACACTATGAATGATAAAGTAAAAGAGTTCAGAGAGTATCGCGAAGCCATGAACGAAAAAATCTTGGCGGGAGATAACAAGGTGATGAAACGCATCTTTAATTTAGATACCAACACCTATATGGAAGGTGCGCTGTCAACCAAAGTGAAAGAAATGCTTGGACTGGTCAGCTCTATGGTATTACGATGCGATGACTGCATTAAATACCACCTTGAGAAATGCCACGAACAGGGCGTTACCAACGATGAAATGATGGAAATATTTGCAGTTGCCAACCTGGTAGGAGGAACTATTGTCATTCCTCATACCCGTCGGGCAATTGAATATTGGGAAATTATAAACCAGGAGGCCTAAGCCTCCTGGAATCCTTAACTTCAAACCATTAACAGGTCATCAGAAAAGGGCTTTGGACGGTCACAAAAAAAGAAATATTGATCGAGGCTATGCTTTTTCATAGCTAAAAGCACTTCCTCCTTCACGTTAAACAAGCTCAGCTGACTTTGATTCATTTCCGACAAACGCTGACCTGCTATTAAAGTATTCAACCCTTCTGAATCTACATGTTCTACCTTTTCCAAATCTAAAAACAGGTTTGAAAAAGGCCTCTTTAAAATGTCCATCATTTGATCTTTAAAAACCTTTGATGTATTTAAATCAAGGTTTTCTTTTTTATCAAAAGACATTAACGTGGTATTTTTAAAAACTTTAACTCGTATCATAACTCGGGTGTTTTGCCACAATAAAACGAAAGCCGTGCCACTTTCTCCAAACCACTAACAATCTGCATATTATATTTACAAGGAATTAAATTTTATCCACATCAAGAACTAAATTCCATTTTTTGGAATATATCCAAATATGAAACCATAGCCTTTTCTACTAAATCCGTATTAAATTTCGTAAACAGGATACTTTGGCGTAATTTTGCCACAAACTTTAATAAATTAAAATGATAACAGAATTGAATTTTGAATCTATACGTCCATATAATGACGATGAGATTCATGAGGTATTCGAACGCTTAGTTAAAGAAGCATATTTTCTGGAGCTGATAAAGTTTTTATACCCAAATTTTTCTACCGAACAATTCTTAAACAAATTACTTACAATACAATCGATCAGAGAGTTTCAAACAGAAGTGATTTACCCATATGTCAAGGAAGTACTTCGCACCACAACAAAAGGGATAACACATTCTGGCATCGAGAATCTTGATCCGAATCAACATTATCTGTTTATTTCTAATCACCGGGATATCGTATTGGACTCGGCGATTTTAAATATCCTGATGGTGGAGAACGGTTTTAACACCACTGAAATTGCTATTGGGGATAACCTGCTTATCTATCCATGGATTACCGATTTGGTTAAGTTAAACCGCTCTTTTATTGTTCAAAGAAACCTGCCGGTTCGTCAATTAATGGAGAGCACCAAGCGACTATCTGCATATATCAGACAAACGCTTGTAGAGCGTAATCAAAGTATCTGGATTGCGCAGCGTGAAGGGCGCTCTAAAGATGGTGATGACCGCACGCAGGTAAGTCTGCTTAAAATGCTTAATATTAGTGGCAATGGCTCCTTTGCAAAAAGCTTTGGAGAAATAAACATTGTCCCATTATCAATCTCTTACGAGTACGATCCTTGCGATTATTTGAAAGCGCTCGAGTTTCAGATGAAGCGCGATAATACAGAATACAAAAAAACGCAGGCCGATGATTTGAAACACATGGGCGCTGGTTTGAGAGGCAGAAAAGGTCGTGTACATTTTGGCTTTGGCACACCAATTAAAGCGGCAGACATTGAGCACCTCGACTCATTAGACAGAAACGATCAGCTGCAAGGTTTGGCTGAGCATATCGACGCTCAAATAGATAACAATTACAAATTCTTCCCTGGTAACTTTATTGCGGATGATTTATTTACCAATCACAGCCGCCATACTGACAAATATACTGCGGAAGATAAGAGCACTTTCCTCGCTTACCTGGATGAGCATTTATCGCGCATTGATGGCGACAAAGAATTCTTGCATAACTGTTTGCTGGAGATGTATGCAAATCCGGTTAAGAACTTCTTTACTGCAGAATTAAACAAGTAGTTTCTAAAATAGATTATAAAAAAATGGGTTGATCAGTGATCAACCCATTTTTTGTGTCGTATATCTTACTTTTATTACTCTTCTGTATTCAGAGAGATCTTTAATTCGTTCAACTGCTCTGATGCTACCTGTGAAGGAGAGTCAATCATCACATCACGTCCTGAGTTGTTCTTAGGGAATGCTATTACATCGCGGATGGTATCTAACCCGGCAAACAATGCCACTAAACGATCAAACCCGAATGCTACACCACCATGAGGAGGTGCTCCATATTTAAAGGCATTCATCAGGAAGCCAAATTGATTTTCTGCTTCCTCCTCAGTGAAACCTAGTAGTTTAAACATCTTCTGCTGCAACTCGTCGTTGAAAATACGAACAGAACCACCACCGATTTCAACGCCATTGATCACTAAATCATAAGCGTTAGCTCGAACCTTTCCAGGCTCCGTTTCTAATAATGCCATATCCTCCGCTTTTGGCGAAGTAAATGGATGGTGCATTGCGTGATAGCGTTCTGCATCTTCATCCCACTCTAACAATGGGAAATCAACCACCCATAATGGCGCGAATTTATTTTTATCACGAAGGCCTAAACGCTCTCCCATTTCAAGACGCAATTCGCACAAAGCATTTAAGGTCTTGTTACGAGCACCAGCCAATATCAACACTAAATCACCATCCTTAGCATTGAATTTCGCACCTATTTCTTTCAATTCCTCAGCTGAGAAGAACTTATCGATAGAAGACTTAACGGAACCATCTGCATTGAATTTAATGTAGATCAAACCACCTGCTCCAATCTGTGGTTTCTTAACAAAGTCCGTTAGCTGATCTAATTGCTTGCGCGAGTACGATGCACATGAGTCAGCACAAATACCACCTACATACTCCGCTTCGTTGAATAGCTTAAATGTTGATTCTTTAACGTCATTTGTCAGATCAACAAACTTCATCTCGAATCGCGTATCTGGCTTATCACAACCGTAGTAAGTCATCGCATCATCATAGGATAAGCGAGGGAATGTAAAATCAATATCAACATTCTTAATCGTCTTAAACAGATGCTTTGTCATACCCTCGAAAGTATTCAGGATATCTTCCTGCTCAACGAACGACATCTCACAGTCGATTTGTGTAAACTCAGGCTGACGGTCTGCTCTCAAATCCTCATCGCGGAAACATTTCACAATCTGGAAATAGCGATCGAAACCACTCACCATCAACAATTGCTTAAATACCTGCGGTGATTGAGGCAACGCGTAAAACTCACCTTCATTCATACGCGAAGGAACGATAAAGTCGCGTGCACCCTCCGGAGTAGATTTTATCAGAACAGGTGTTTCTGTTTCAATAAAATTCTGTGAATTCAGGTAATTACGAACTTCAAAACCAATCTTATGACGCAACACTAAATTCTCACGTACAGGATTACGACGCAAATCCAGATAGCGATATTTCATTCTTAATTCATCACCACCATCGGTTTCATCTTCAATAGTGAAAGGAGGTAATTCTGAAGGATTTAAAACATTAAGATCCTCCACTAATATTTCAATATCTCCTGTTGGTATCTTGCTATTTTTATTACTTCTCTCAGCAACCTGACCTTTAACCTGTATCACAAATTCACGGCCCAAGTCGGTAGTTTTTTCGCACAGCTCCTTATGAGTCTCTTCATTAAAAACCAGCTGTGTAATACCGTATCTATCCCGTAAGTCAATAAAGGTCATTCCACCCAGGTTTCTAACCTTCTGCACCCAGCCACTAAGTGTTACCGACTGATGAATGTGCTCTATTCTTAATTCTCCGCACGTATGTGTCCTGTACATTTTGTATTAAGTATTTATACCAATATTACATTGAACTTAGTGTTATTCTTTTGCTCTTTTAAGCTAATACTACGTTAAAAAAATATCGCCATAGCAAAGGCTATGACTCCATTTTATGCCTTGTCTGATCTCAAAATAGCTAAAACAATTTAACGCTAATTCCAAAATAAAATTGGCATTATCATTGCAAGCCGCAAAAATATGCAACGATATTGACGTTTAAAATTATCTTTGCGAAAATAGTAAGAAAAAGGATACAAAAAAGACATTGAGACTTTTAGACTTTATATTTTTAACATTATTACATGACTTTCATCAATATTAACTCGATTATCTGCAAAACAATATAACATGAGTGAAATTAGCTTTTCGGACCAATATTTTATGAAACAGGCCTTACTGGAAGCTCAAAAAGCCAACGAAAAGGGCGAGGTGCCAGTAGGAGCAATTGTTGTTTGCAATAATCAAATAATTGCACGCGCCCACAACCTGACAGAAACCTTAAATGACGTAACGGCACATGCCGAAATGCTGGCTATTACAGCGGCAGCCGAGTTTCTGGGTGGAAAATACTTAAACGAATGCAGCTTATACGTCACCTTGGAGCCCTGTGTAATGTGTGCTGGTGCTTTAAACTGGTCACAAATTAAACGCATTGTTTACGGAGCCTCTGATGAAAAAAGAGGATTTGCACGATGCCAACCTCAACTATTACACCCTAAAACTGAAGTTGTATCAGGTATCATGGCTGATGATTGCCAGCAAATAGTACTGGACTTTTTTAAAAGTAAAAGGTAATAATAACCCAAGTTCCCTTAGGATTGAAGCCAAGTGAACTTGGGTAAAAAGTTGGCTAGTTGTTAGGTTCAAATGCTATAAAAAATAATAGCCGGTTAAGAAGATCATTCCTAACCGGCTTTCTTTGCATCAAGCACTGATTATTTTACAAATACTTTCTGTTCGTAACTATTGTTTTTACTAACAATCTTGACAATGTAAATACCCGACTTGAGATTGATAATCTTTTGGTATGAATCACCAATAAATTGCTCACGTAACAACTGACGCCCCTCGATGGTGTATAAAGCTATTTGCTTCTCTTCTTTCCAGTTACAATTAGCCACCAGTGTAGAGTTATTTTGGATACGAACTGAAATATCCGAATCGTTATCCTTTACATCCTTATCCTTCAAGTCATCAATATCGGTTGATACATCTACTTTGCTAAAATGTAGTACAAATCTGCTATCCACAGGCTCTTCACTTTCTGCCACAGCTTCATCAACCTCAAATTCATAGGTCGTATTAGCATCCATTACAACATTCTCTTGCTCCGGCTTATTTTTATCTTCAAGTGTAATTACATACTCTTCTGAAAGTGTATTTAAACCACTTATCTTCATCGTGTGTTTTCCAGCCTTAGGACGCATACCCAATTCTACTTCGAACTGTGATTTTCCAAACGGCAATACATTTATAACAAGTGGAGTTTCTTCGGCCACAGAGTAAATGTATGAATAAGCATTACTACTTTGGAATCGTTGCTTCGAATCCAACCTAGAATATCCACTGGTTCCATTGTCACGCAGAGCAACAACAGCTTCATCGGTTAATTTCTGATTGGATAACTTAACGCGAAGAACATCTGTTTCTTTATTTGGAGTAGATTTCAATTCTACCTTATTCACATCGTGCACACAATGAGCTGCTCTCATATAAACCGGCTGTCCGTCTTTGCCTGTTTCTGTTTCAAGATAAAAAGCCTGAGATGGTGCAATGATACCGTTTGTAAACGTTTCTGGTGATGCTATTCCAGTAATTGTATTAAATGTTTCAAAGGTTTTATCATCATTGCTGGTCGACACCGTCACATAAGCCGTTCCGGATGTATTTTCAAAATCAGCTCCTGAACGATTTTCTTTCGGCAACTTATAATACGCATTATATGGATTGGCAATCACCTGCCAGGCCGTCTGAAGATTCTTTGAGTAAACGGCATTCGTATTTAATGCGCCTACATGTGTCACCTGAGCACCGGCATTTTTCACTTTTACAATATAACCTCGAATCTCTGATTCGGCACTAAAATCAAATGCTGTTTTTGAGATTCTGGTCATCGATGCCGGATCCTGATAATCATATATCGCATAATCATTGCCTGGCAATAAAGCATCGTAACTGGCCATTACCGGATTTGGAATTGCATGACCAATTAGCCACCATTGCAGGTTATCAAACGTCCATTTTATAGAAACATCTCCTGTTACTGTTCCATGTGTTATTACCGAAGAAGGTTTTCCGTTAGTATTCTCAATATACAGTCGGCCATTTGTTTGTAAGTTACCATTCACTGTCAATTGTCCACCTGGCTGAACGGTTAATCCACTTGTGTGATTAATGGTTAAATCATTCACCTGTGCCACACGTGCATCATCAGGTACAAACGGTGCCAGTCCTGTGTTGTTTAAGACAATATTGGTTCCTGCCGCAGGTAAAGTACCACCTGACCAGTTAGCAGTATCAAACCAGTTTCCGGTTGTTGAACCTCCCATCCAGGTATATGCCGGAATATTAATAGAACCGAACGTATAGTAGTTACCTTCGCCTGCAAAATGGTTAAACGCATTTAAAGAGGCTGTTTGTACCGTTCCGGCCGTATTGTTTCCAACTGGAGTACTGATCGCCACTTCGTTCCAGTCAGATGTATTTCGCCAATCAACCACTCTGAAATTCGCATCAGGTGTAACGCCACTTAAGGCATCCCAACGCAAGGTCACTTTTGACTGAGAGCCTGCTGGCCCCTGAATGCGCCAATATTCATTCTGACTTACAAACTGCACATCGCCTGCTACGCTTGTCGGGTCTTTACTTTCGTTAGCCGGACTGTTATTAAAATACTCAGCACTCCAATAATCTGCACCTATTGTTTGAGTATTAGTGATTTGCACATCACCAAGCCTGTCGGCATCGCCAATCGGGAAAGTAAAGCTATCGCCATTATTAATCAGCTTTGTTAATGGTCCCTGAATATAAGAACTTGCTCCACCACCAATGATTGCTGATGCCAAATTACTTTTAACAACCAGGTTATTACCCGTATTAAAGATAATTCCATTGGCAAGATTTAAATAGTTATCAATATCAACATCTATCTTTACAGTAACTCCATTGGCATTATCAATTTTAAAATGATCAATACCATTAGCACCTGTAAAGCTTGATGAACCATCAATTGTTTGTATTGAGCTACCACTGAAAATTACTTTTGCGCCATTATCTCCTGAATCAAAAGTTCCTCCATCAAAGGTTAAGTCTTTTTTAAGAATAATATCCTTGTCATTATCATTAATCAGAGAAGCACCATTTAGGTTTAGATTTCCGAGAATCGTTAAATTATGGTTTGGCAATCGTCTTTGGCTTGTACCTGTAAATGAAAGATTATTAACACTGGTCAGATCACCCAACACACTATAGTCTGTGTTACCTGCATACTCTAAAGTTCCACCACTTGCCGAAACGAAACTATCATAAACACCAGCTGGCATTACCCCTGACTCAGCGGATAAGGTTCCGGTACCTGTAACGTCACCCAAACGGTGTGCCGCCGTTGTTCCTAACGAAAGTGTACCATTAATCGTTGTTTGGTACGCTGAAATCGCATCTGCAGTAACGGTAACATTTGTTCCTGTTCCTACAATAACAATGGCTCCCCTTGGACCACCTGCCGGAACACCTTCTCCTGCTGTTGGATAAGTATCCCAGGTAGCGGCATCGTTCCACGGACCATCTTTAATTGAGATATATGATGGTACCTGATCTGGAATCGCCGGATCAACTCCTGCTGTATAGTCACCAGAAATTTCGGCACTTGTTATTGCAGTTCCATAGGTATAAACCAGCTCATCATTTGCCTGATCAATGGTTCCAAACGGCTTATTCCACTTTCCTGATCCATCGGCCAACAGTCGGGCTGAGATATAATTGTTAATCGTATTGCCACCACTTACATTAATATCATTCGGATCGTAATTCATTCTTATTTCACCAGTGAAGCCTGTAATGTTCTCTGATTTAAGAATCCAGTGGTAATCCAATACGTTTGTAGGGTCAAGAACACTTGGGTGGTATTCATCGGCCGCTTTAACGGTAATGCATCCCGTTGGTGATGTATTGGAATCAATACGAATGCTCACAGGCGTATATTTTCCTCCAGATCCCATTGGGTATATAAATGTTTTAGGCATTGTATTGAAGTACTTTCTCACGCCATTATCCGTAAACGAAATATTCGTCTGAATCATATTAGAAGCTGAGAAAGGACTTACTTCCTCAATTGTACTTCCCGCATTCAAGATCAATAAGTTTTTGTCAATATTAAATACACCACTTTGTAGTCTTAAGGATGTATTAATAGACAGTTGGTTACCCAGTGGCACATCCACTCCATTGGCATTATTAATCGTTAACACATCAAAAGTTCCTGAACCGGATAATGTCTGAGCAATTGTTCCATTAAGAATCAATCCATTTCCTCCGGTAATTACCTGCGTTCCATCAAAAGTAACATTACGCTGCACTTGTACTTCATTAGCATTAGCGGTTAATGTACCACCAGTAAAGTTCAGGTTGTTATCAATATCCAGGTTGACTCCTCCTGCATCTAATACTAATTCCTGCACCCCACTCTTCTCAAGATTATGGAAATTAACATCGCCGTAAATTGTTTGCGTTGATGAACCATTTAGGTAGGTTGAGTTGCCATTAGGAATAAAAGTTCCGTTAGCAGTCAAATCTCCACCTATAAATAAATCAAGCCCCACCGCGTCGAATTGGGTATTTGTGTTTATTTGTAAACCACCATTTAGCGTTAAGCTTCGCACTACCTGCTGGGCAATTGGATTGTTACCACTTGAATTATCTACTAATAGGTTACTTAGCGCAACTGACGAATTAACGCCAATAGTTTGACTCGCCCCTGTTGATGCTCCACCAATTTGTATAGTTGAAGAAGCACCTACATTACTTGTTGCTGGCTCAAGAAGTAGTGCCGCAACGCTAGCAGAAGTCTGCGCATTTTCGATGCTTAATGTACCACCGGTATGTTCAAAATGACTTCCTGTTCCCAATACCTCAAATACACCTCGGTTCGAAGTTGATGCAGAGTTAGTACCAACCCGAACTACACCACCTGTTTGAGAAAAGGATAGAATACCAACATCAGTTATTGTTCCTCTACGGATTTGCCCACCAACAGTAATGCTTCCATCCGCAATACTTAATCGGGCATTTCCTGAGGCAGAATAAATAATCGAGTTATCACCACCTGCCATATTCACGGTTCCATTGTCTACCTGTAAAGTACCATCCAAATAAATTCCTGAATTTCCGGTGGCATTAACCATCGCTCCATTTTGCAATACAATAGCTGCTGTTGAAGGAATGTTAAAGCTTTCTCCTCCTGTTGTCAGGTTTATATCAATATCAGAATTGTTCAAAACAAGTGTTCCATTTTGTAAGTCCAAGGCTTTTGAACCACTTGTTCCGTTAGCCAATCCATTTAGATTGAAATCACTTATAAAATTAGCTGTAACAGACTGGTCAACGCCTTTATTCATTATAATCCTATACAAATCAGGCACTGCCGATGCCGCTTCAACATCAAAGGTCATATTGTCTGATCCTTCAAGATATAAAGTTACTCGATCACTGGTGTTAGATGTCCACAAGTCCAATCCATTACCACTGGCTGTCTGCGTAATATTACCGCTTACATACAATTTATGATCCAAGGCTGAACCATCCGCACTTCTAACGCGTATTTGATTATTTGCATTTTCTAAACGAATATCTCCAGCAATCGTTACGGTTCTTTCTGTACCACTATTTTGAAAGGCCAGTTCGGCTCCGCCGCCACTAGATCCTCGTGAAAACATTACAAGGTTGCGTCCAATGTTTAGGTCTCCATCTACACCATTCGACAACAGAACATTTGCATCTCCTAGGATTTCAAGGTTACCATTAGTGACAATATTCTTAGTAAAACGAATATCTCTATCATAACCACCCCAACCTGGAGAGGCAACCAATAAGTTAGGTAATTTGTCTGATGTATTATTTAAGTCTCTTACTCCACCTGCTCCCGGATCTGAAAACTCGTAAAGAACATATGAACTATCATTTACTGCAAATTCTCCCAGATCCATTGTACTCATATCCGGATCACTATGTCGATTCCAGAACATACCTTCGCCTCTAATCATTTCGGCAGAAAGTTTACCACTACCATTAATACATACTGCAGGTCTGAATTGGAAATTATATCGATACGCACGAGGCACCGGATTACCACTATCATCAGTCATTTGGTCAAACACAATTTCTGCACATGTAATGTCATCGCCACTATCCACACACACACCATGCGGTAATCCATAGCTGCCAGATAATGAACCTGCATCATTCCATGGTATCCATCCAATAACAGCTACATCACCATTTCCTGGTATATCTCCAGCTTCAGCTTGTCGACTATCATGTTTGTCATAAGATGCATTTATACCAAATGTCCATGAAGAGTTTTGATCCCATTTAGCCTGATAAGCATCTGCATTTCTGTATTTAGTATAGAAGACCCTTACAGCGCCAGTAAAACGATTTGCCACACCAGCTGAGTAGTTCGCATTTTCCAATGTAAAACCAGCACGAGTGTCACTTACCTCAGAACCTCCACTTGTTGTTCTGTAATCGTTAAATGTTATAATATTATTACCGGTATCCACATTACCAAGATTATTCTCATAAGAACGTGTATATGGATTTTCATCTAACACTTTACCAGGATAAAAATTGGCCTCATCATTAGCCAGATCATCCGCATCATTATAAGTAAATGCATATTGAACGGTTGGTAAGGTTGTAAAGTCGGAATGATCAACACGCCAATAATAATCCAACAAGTTACCACCTGATAAATCGGTAGTTTTTAGCTCTCCCTGAACAGGACGGATAGTGACGTAACCATTATTCGCCCAGGAATTAACTTTCAGTTCAGCTGGTGTATATTTTCCTGAAATACCAATTGGAAAAGCATAAGTATCAATGCTATGTATTAGTAATGAAAGTCCTCCATCTGAGGCATTTCCATCGATTATAAACATTTCATCAGATTCTCGTCCATCCGATACTTCATACGGTGTTAGTTTTCCTCCTTTGTGTATGTAATCCACCTTTAGGTTATAAGTCCCAAGATTCATCCGACCATGATGGTAACTGATTCGTTTAATAACCACATCACTGGTCAAGTCAAATATTTTTGTTGCCGTTGATGGATTCATTTTAATATTACCTAACTCAGCGCCTGCTTCTGTGGTAATACTTTCCACATCTTTGATCATCACCAAAGCATCCTTGTGGGTAATACCATGCTCATAAATACCACATACGCCAGTAGCACCTACAAACAGCGGACCATACATACGTATCGCGTGATCGCCCTGATCAAGTATTCCACTTTCTACTCTTAAATCATTCTTGACCTGAATAATTCGTGCAAAATAAGCACTGGATGAAATAGCCTCCAGATGCGTTGCTGTTTTCTCAGGACTTGACTGAAGCGTTAGTTTTTTACCTGCCTGTTTGTTGATCGTTAAATTATTGATTGGCAGTTCATACCCATCTACGGTTGGATGTCCAATATAAAAAGTAGCATCTTCTGTACCATTAAATGTCAAGGTATTATTTGTAGTTGAGTAGCCATGATCATATGCACCATCGGCAATGGTAAAGTTGCGACCAATGGTAACATTTCGTCCCTGGTGGTTTAAAAATGCACCATTATTAACGGTTACATCATTTAATGCAACCAAAGGTAAAGATAAAATTAACTCCCGATCAGAACCAGATCGCTTATTGATAATCAGATTATATAGATTTGCAGTACTGTTAAGAGTTCTATCACTATTTAATTCAAACCTCAAAGTTCCTCCTGTAACACTGTAGTTACCTTCTTTGGAGCCGATGATAAAATCACCCGTTCGCATTTCAATTTCCCCACCTGACATCTGAAAAACAGCATCTTCACTGCTCAGATCAAAATGACTGGCTGTTACTGATAATAAACCTCCTGTTTGCATAAATGATACCGGCCCCGAACCGACTTGATACAAACGACTAACTGTTACTGTTCCACCATTAATCTCAATAAGTGGGTTGGCAGACGCCCAGTAAACGAAACCATAACTGTTACGGGTATTAAAGACTCCATCATCAATCTGAAAATCTCCGAATAGAGACATGGCACTATGACTTCCACCACTAACAACTCCAATAGCGGTTGTTTCAAATCCAGGTATTTGACTTTGTGCTTCTGCCGTGGAGTATACCTCAACGTTTGCTCCTGCTATGATCATTTTACCAAACTCACCAATGGCATAATCACCATTTCCACCACTAGTTCCAGATGAAGTTCCTTCACTTAGAGAAGGAATATGAATACTTCCTGTTAATTTCAAGGTACCCTGGTGTATCCACAAGGCTTTACGAACTTCAGGATTAGAGCTGGAGAATGGAGAAGATTCCCTTCTTCCAACGTTATTCGGTCCAAATAATCTAAAGTAATTCTGATTATCGGCGTATAATTCGAGCACGTAAGTTTTATCCACCCCTTTTTCAATCAACAGATTATATAAATCTGTTGTTCCGTAAAGGCTCATACTATTATTAGCCGCCCCTTGCATTCGTAATGTTACAGCTCCCAATGAAGTAAACTGATTGTAACGCGGTGCCGCCTCATTGGTTAAGCGCACCGTACCGCGGTTAATAAGGTCACCACTAACTACCAATTGGTGAAATATATTGTGATATTGACCAACGCCAGGCATTGTGCCTCCAATAGCATATCCACCACGAGTATTACCCTGCCCTACTGTTAGTGAGGCATTGCCCTGTACGTCTAAGTTTCCTGTTACAGCAACATTTAACACATTGGTTTGTGTATCGTCATTAATCCTAAGATTACCGGTTTTTAAGGTTAAATTGTTATTAATCGTTAGGTCGGCCAGTAAGGTAATTTGCGAACCGGCATTCGTTAATTCTATTTCAACATCGAAAAAGGTATGTGCATTGCTAATTGAATAAGCGTTACCCTGATAGATAATCGTACCCTCACCTTGGTTTTTCGTTACAAAGTGAGTGGCATCACCAGCAGGAAAATTATCAGCTTCCATGTAGACACGTCCATCTCCAAAAATTTTACTGAATGTATGCCCCGATGAAGTACCTAACTTTAATTCGCCTTCAATGGTTAAATAGTTACAAGTAACACCATTTAGGTTCATCGTTACTTCTCGTCCGCTTTTGATCACTACATTGTCAGTAGCAGCTTGCGGATAATAGGTATTTCCTACCAAAGGCAAAGCCCCGGACGGGTCATTCGTCCAAATAGATGGGTCATTCCAATCTCCCGACTTTAATGTATACCAAGCCACAATAGGCTCCTGGGCACTCCATACACCTTGTAATGTGCTCGTTCCGGTTGAAGATAATACATTAGTACCAGTATTAATAGAAGCATTCGCCGGATCAGACCAGGAAGTGGCCGCCGTTGATGTGGCATACTTAAACTCATAGTTGGCTTCGTCACCTCCTATATCACCATCCATATAAGTAAAAGTTACATCGCCATTAACTGATGTAAAATTGGTTTCTGTCACTTCCCAATAACGTAATAAGTCAATGGCATTGGCATTGGGCGCATTATCATTAACCAAATTAACAGCTAACTCAGCTGTTCCTGTAATTCCGCCTGTTAAATTACTTACTACCATTGGTGTGTATTCGTATACATCGCCAGTAACATTATAGGTACCCAATGGGTAAGTCATATTAAAATCAGATAGTATTGAACTCTGTTTGGTTAGCGTTGCCCCATCCACCACAATCATGTGATCATTATCAAAGGCTCCGGTTATTGTAGCACCATCTTCCAGTATCAAATCGTTAGCACCAATATTAATACTACCTGACAACAAGTTTAGGTTTGAGGAGATTGTCATTGGATTACTAATATTTAGTATCCCGGGAAACTCAATACTCAATTGGTTAACCGTTGATGGCAATCCATTACCAGGCTCCTGAGCACCGGCTGCATTGTATATATAATTTGCTCCAGTATCGTAATTTCGATTATCTAATTGAACATTACCTGAAGCATTTCCAGCTGATGTAATACCATCCGAGCTCCCTACTCCTAGTGTAGTACCATTGTTTAAATTAAAAGTAGTAGTTCGATTGCTACGACTCTCTACAATTGTATTTGCCCCACAATATAGATTTGAGTTTACAGTTACATTAGCATATACCAACATTTGGCCTGTAAGTACTTTGTTAGCAGCTCCTTCAAAAATTACATTATTAAAATATTGAGAATCGATCGTCTGAGTTCCTGACGTTCCGTTAAAACGCACTGTACCATTTCTGACATAACTCCCATTAGTATCTCTTGTTAGACGTCCGCCACTTATACTTCCACCTATATTCAGGTTTCCATTATCAGAAAAGTAAATAAAAGATCTTGTGGCACTTCCACGCATGGTTATATCTCCACTGACGTTAACGGTTCCAGTTCCTATACGAAGTTCCAGATCAGCACCATCACTGCCTGAATCAATCATATCAATCAATGCACAAGTTAACGTTCCATCATTAACGAGAAATCGTTGATCATTATCTCCCAATGGCTGTGTAAAATAAATTCCTCTTGTAACAACTAATTCATAACCATTAAGATTTACCTGACTCCTACTATTATTATTGGCCATGAATCTGATTTCACCAATGGAATTAGCTGGACTTAAATCTAAGGTCATTCTATGCCCAGTTCCAATGTACACGGCAGTAACACCTCCATTTTGCCCTGGATAGGTGCCGTTTGTGACAAATGCAGCGCCATTCCAAACACCCCAATCTGAATCATCACTCCAATTTCCATTACGAAGTGAACCATAATCCCCAATATTTTGACTTAATACATTGCCTGCTATAAACAATAACAACAAGCTAATAATCCCCTTAGTAAAAAATCTATTCATCTCTTTCAATTTTTTAACTATATAGGCCTAATACATTTCGCATTAAACCTTGATAATCAGATGTGCGATACAACTATAATTAGTCCCCTCGAATCATTAAATATTCGAACAATAATTATTAAGATTCCGGCCACAAAAATATAATTAATCTGGATTTTAAGAGCTGACAAATAGGTGGTTGATCACACCACACATCAACCCAGATCATATATCACTCTGAATATGTGCATATTACACCACAAAACTCATGTAAGGGCTTCAATATTATTTGACTAACAGTGATATTTTATAGACTAACGATACATACATACAAGTGGTAAAAAACAAGTAGGGCAGAAATTTTAACTTCCTCCCTCCTTGTTTTTCTCATTTACTACTTAACGAGTGTTTTATGCTCATATGTGCGAGAATCACCGAGTATTTTTACCAGATATAGCCCTGGTTTAATCGTCAGATGTTTATTAAATGTACCACCTTCAAACTTATTAAAAGAGATTTGCCTTCCGCTTAAGCTATATATTCCAACAGATTTCTCTTCCTCCCAATTACAAACTATCTGTAGCTTATTGGTGTCGTCAATAAAGATTTTAACCTCATCCTTCTCTTTATGATCTAAACCTGTGGCAACATCTGTTTTAGTAAAATGCAATTCAAATCTATTGTCAAATGTACCGGCTTCAGTAGTAAATCGATACCTGATAGTATTATCTATCACTGTTTTGACATCTAACAACTTATCTTCGAGCTCAATTTGATACTTATCGATTAATTGATCTAATCCTTCAATATAGAATTCATGCTCTCCTTCCTGTGCCTTAATTCCTATGTCTACAGAGTGTCCATCAATGCTATTTGGTAACACATTAATTACTGAATTAACATCATCCACAATCGAATAGATGTAAGAGATTTTATTACCTGATTGCATCTTTTGCTCTGAATCGGATCGATTATGCTCAAATGCTCCATCCGGGCGTAAGGCAATGACAGCTTCATCTGTTAATAATCCATTAAACAACTTCAATCGCATCACATTTGCATCTTTATTCGTTACAACTGATTTCAACGACACTTTTGCCGCGTCATGAAGTCTGTTCGTTGCACGCATATAGACATCACCTGCACTGGCAGTTTTTACATAAAAGGCCTGCGATGGTGCTATGATGCCATTAAAAGTTTCAGGCGACCCGATACCGGTTAGTGTATTAAATGTATCAAATGTTTTATCATCATTGCTTGTTGATACGGTTACATACACAGAACCTGTTGTATGTTCAAAATCGGCCCCTGCACCTGTTTGTTTTGGTAATTGATAATACGAAGGATACGGATTAGCAATAACCTGCCACTCTGTTAATAATGCTTTGTTATAAACGGCACTCGCATTCAAGGTGCCTGTATGAGTTATTTTAGCTCCTGTATTTTTTACTTTAAAAATGTATCCTCTTAACGGACCTTCGGAAGTGAAGTCATAGGCCGTTTTAGAGATTCTAACCATATTGGCCGGATCCTGGTAGTCATACATTGCATAATCATTGCCAGGAAGAATGACATCGTAACTCGTCATCAACGGATTAGAAATCGCATGGCCGATAAACCACCATCGTAAATTATCGTTTGTCCATTCAACCGTGACATTGCCGTTGACATTTCCATTACTGATATAAGATGCCGGACTGACATTGGTGTTCTGAATAATAAATCCATCGGCTGTATTTATATCACCATTGGTCGTTAATTGTCCTCCCGCTTCCAGTGTAAGCGTACCACCACTTGTGATATCGAAACCATGCACTTCAACGGTATTTGAATTATCGATAACAACTGTTCCGGTAGCCGGAATAGTAACCGTTGATCCGGCATCCGGCATTACATCGTTATACCAGTTACGCGCATCAAACCAATCGTTACTAACATCGCCCTCCCAGGTATAAAGGTTGACAAATGGCCAGCGTAACAATCCTGATGATGGAGATGGTGTTGCTTCATCATCTTTCTCAAACAGGTAATTACCCAGTGCTCCTGACGCATCCTCAAACTCAAATACTGTAGTTCCGGATGTACGGGTAACACAGTATGCCGGCCCTGCATTAAATGTTAGATTGCTCAATGTTTCTGTGGCACCCATTTCATGCAAGAGGGTCATATAAGTCCCACCTGCTGCACCATTAGAAAAGATTCCATCAGATAAGTTATTGGTGGCGTCAATAATTGCTCCTGCATGCATGTATAAACCATCGGCATCTACATAATCCACTTGATAATACTGTGCTTTAATTGAACCTCCTGAGGAGATATCAAAAGAATATCGACCAGCTGAAGAACTTGTTAATGTAGCCCTGTTAGCATCATCTGTTCCCAATAGTTCAATTTCTCCACCTGTATTCACAATCAGGCTGGCGTTATTCGCCATATCAAGAGTGGCTCCTTCATTAATTAAAAGAGTTCCGTAGATATTAACTTCGTCTGTGCCGCTACCATCACCAATCGATAAGGTATTAGTTCCTACATAGATTGTTCCGGCCTGAACATTGGTCACTTCATTGGCCGTCAAATCTGAAGTTAAGGTGTAGGTTACTCCAGGTGCATTAATGTCAAGATTATAAAACGCCGAACTACCCGCTTGAATCTGTTTAGAACCACTGCTTGCTGAGAAAATTACTTTTCGTTGTTGTGCATTCAGGGTACCATTGTTAATCCAATCGCCATTAACGGTCAATGTGTAATTTGATGAAGACAAATCAAAGGTTGATCCGGCATTAATAATCACATCATCATTAATAGTTGTTGTGCTGCCCAATTGATATTGCGCTGTTCCACCAATTGTCAGGCTTTGGAAGCTCGTTCCACGGTTATTGATAATTTTCGCACCGCCCACTCCATCAAAAGTGACATTACCATTTAGCAATACAACACCTGTGGTTCCCCGTGTCCAGTTGCCTTCAACAGTAATATTGTCATTTGATGAAATACTTCGTAAAGTACCATCAATTTGCATATCGCCATTCACATCCAAGTCAACTCCAATTGCATCGGCTGTATTTATGCGAATTTCTGAACCCGAGTTAATAATCAGATTGCCCGTTTGCTGACCTGATACCGATAAAATTGGTTGATTAGTTGCATTGGCAATAATGACATTATTAGCCGCCGTTGGTACAATAGGTCCACCTGAACTGGCTGTCCAGTTATTTGCAGTATTCCAATCGGTACTCACCGATCCATTCCAGGTTAATTGAACAGGACCTGTCCAGTTGATCAGGTTACCCGGATCATTATCGTATGTTTCACCAGCAAATACGCCTGATGAATTATAGAATTCCAAGGTTCCTGATGCTGCTGTATATTTGGCAACATTCGAAGCACTTCCTCCCGGATTATTAGGGAACGATACATTTTCAATACGATTGCCTCCTCCATCGGTAAAGCTTTGCGTATTCTCAACTCGGAATAACTGACCTGAATTTGTACCATTGGAGAACGTTCCGTTACTAAAATGATTCGTTGCATCAATGGTCGATGTTGGCAATAAATATATACCAGTGTTCGACATATATTCAAACAGATAATACTCGGCAGCGATCTCACCCTCAACAGAAAATGCATATCTGCCTCCTGAAGTGTTATGCGAGACTGTCGCTATCGATGAAGCATTACCAACCACTTCGATTCGTCCTGTATTACTAACATTCAGCGAAGATCCATTACCTAAACCCAGTACACCTCCAGGACCTACAATGTATGTTCCATCAATGTTGATAACATCACTCGCTCCATTACCCATGTTAACTGTGTTTCCGTTACCATTAACTGTTCCGGCCTGTAAGTTGAAACTACCAGTCATGTTAAATTGGTCAAGAATTGTATAGGTAGCTCCACTGTTAATGGTCATATGCTGCAAGGATGATCCGTTTAATGAGATATTAGCCGTACCACTTGCTTTGTTCAGGTAATACGTACCCGTATTGTTTGTGAACTGCCCACTGGCATTAGCAAGCATATCTCCTCCAACATACACCGTTCTGCCCTCAGCATCAAATGTACCTGATGTCACAGTCAAAGCATTCTGAACAACGAAATCATTAGCCATGTTGTTAGTAAGCTGTACATTGCCTTGCGACGATGCTGTTAAATCATAGAATGTATTTGTATTAGCCCCTCCTATATATATTAACTGGTTGGATGATCCATTAAACACCACTTCTCCATTACGACAAATGAAATGCCCAGGTGTCGCGCTGTTGTTATACCAACTTCCACCGACTGAAAGTTGATAATCGGCTCCCACATCAAGTGTTGTTGAATAAACGTATAAGTTACCCTTAACCTCAGTATTGCCTCCAAGAGTTTTAGTGTTCGTATTATTCAGGCGAAGGTGTCCATAACTCACACCCGCAATTGTTTGGTCTGATGAACCATCATAATAGGTATTTGAACTTGCATCTATATTATAATTGGCAAATGATTTCGGGAAATTATCCGTTCCATAAATGTATGTTCGAACGGCATTTTCAACAATGAAATCACCTGTTCCATCACTTGTAATGGTATTCGTTCCTAAATTAGCTCTGTCTATTCCATTTTTAAAGGTGACATCACCGGTTACATTCACATCTTCTCTAAGATAAAATACCTCGCCAGTACAGTCGACAACCAGATTGTTAAAACTTGCTGCATACAAGTTCTGATCAGACGATGTACGGTTAAAGGTGATGGTTCCACTTCCTGAGTAAGTTCCATCTCCATACCAGTTAACTCCGTTAAACGTATGGCTTTCGCCACCATCATTGAAAGTACCTGAAGCCGTCAGGTTCATATCGCCTTTGAAGTCTATGCTACTACCTGCCTGAGCAATTAATGACGAATTAATGGTGGTATTGCTATTCACCACATTGGTACCATTAAATAATTTATTATTGCTACCTGATACTTCAAGCTCATCAAATACTGCATCTGCTATTACCTGATCGGCGGTTGCTGATAATGCAATCACACCATTAGCAGCTGCTGTATTGAAGCTACCACCTGTAATCTGATAATTACCTTTGAAATCAAATCGGTAGTTATTGGTTGATGGTGAAACTGTTCCATTTTCAATTAACACATTCCCTTCTACAGTCAGGCTGGATGCCGCAATATCAAATACTGTTAATGCATTATTGAATGCAATATTATTAAACTCCGAATCGCCTGGTGCGATGGATACCGAACCGTTTCCTGAAACAAAATTAACGGTAGCTCCACCATGTGTATAGTTACCATGCGTGCCAATCAGCCAATCACCTCCAACGTTAATGTCTGAACCTCTTGCATTGACATATAATAATCCGTCAGAAACAGACACATCAGAATAAGTTGTCAGATCATAATCGTTCTCCATCCTTAAGCGTCCATCAGTAATCACCAGGCTTTTACACTCCGCATTATCATTCAGAATAAATGGATTGTTACCAGTTGTGGCACTTACATCAGGTATGATGGCATCAATTGTCGCACTTGGAACACCATTATCCCAGTTGCCATCCACATGCCAGTCAACATCAACGGCTCCTGTCCAGTAAGTCTCAGTTATAGCCGGCCACCTTAGTTTACCATTGGTATCAGAAGCTGCCAGTTCATCTTCCTCAAAGCGGTAACTTCCTATTGATCCACTCACATTATCAAATGTAATTGGATTTCCAACAGTAGCATTAATGCGTTGAACATTATAATGACGCCCTTGCAAAGGCACACCAGCATTATAATTAAATGCAATATTTGAAATATTACCTCCGGCATAATCAGCTTCCAATATTAAATATCGGGCATCCTGAACATTACGCATGCCCAACCAGGTTCCGTCAGAGAAATTATTAACCGGATCAAGCGTTGATCCTAATTCCATATTTATACCTGCATCAGCAACATACTCAATCAGGTAATAACGTGCTGCCAATGTAGCACCCGATCGAACGTTAATCAACGTTTTATTGCGGTTGCTGGCCGTTGTCACACTTGATAATGTAGCAACATTGGATGCATTACCACCAATAATATTGAACTGAGCACCATTTTCGATATTGATGGTCGATTGCGACTGGTTATTAACAAATAAAGTCGCGCCTTCATCAATTGTAAGTGTACCGTTAACAGTGTGTACTCTCTGAGCTGCTCCATCTCTACCCAGATAAAGCTCCTTTCCATTAATATCCAGTTCAGCGTCAACACCAACTGTCATCACATTTGTAAATCTTGTGTCTGCACTTAACAACTGATATCGAACTGCACCAGTTGGTGCAAATTCAACATCGTAGAAATTACTTCCACCACTTGTAATGTTGGTTGTAGATAAACTTCCATCAAATGTTACGGTTGAAGAATTATCGATGAATGTTCCGTGATTCGTCCAATTGCGTTTGATATAAATATCATAATCGGTACTGTTCGATCGAGTATTTAATGTTGTACCTGCATTGATTAACAAATTGCCATTAATCGTCCAGTCGGAATACAAATATTTAGATCCAGTGCCAGAACATGTAACATCATAAATTGAAAATGCTGGTGTATTTATATTTTGACTACCGCCGTCAAATTCAATATTAGCACTTATACTTGTTAATGTACCACCTGCGGTATTTGTAATACTGCCACTAATTGCATAAGACAATGCTCCCAGATCAACGGTACCGTCATTAATGGTAACAAAACCATTAATATCCGCTCCATTGGTAATAAATGTTTTAACAGATGAATTGCTAAAATATAGATTTCTGAAGTAGTTATTTACATCTGTCGGGCCTGCGTAAATGGTCTGATCAGATGTTCCTGAAAATGTTAGTGAGCCATTGGTTTGATTGAAGATTCCATTGTTATTCCAATTGGCACCATTAAAGGTGATGTTCCGGTTTGATGTTGCTGTTAAACCAGCTGCAACTATGAAATCACCATCTATCGTAATCACGTCATTTCCATCACCAATTGTTTTCACACCCGTTCCCTGCATATCCAGAGCAGGTGTTACAACTGTATTGTCAATATCGTCATTGATGCGTTGATCACGCAAACCGTTTAGTACAATTTTACGGCTATTTGATGATGGCGTATATCGTGTTAGGTATACATTAGCACCTCCCACATAAGTATCTTTACCTCCATCGTAGTAGGTCGATTGCTCAATATCCCAATCGCCACGAACCGTTAAATCATTAACACCATCTGACGTCACATCTTTTGTTCCTCTAAAACTCAGGAAGCCATAACTAATGCCTGTATAAAGTGTTTGCGGCACCGAATTAGGACTGTATAAAAAGAAATTACTGTTTTCATTAAAAGCATAGGTTCCAAAACCTTCCGGGTAAGCTAATCCACCATTGACAGGATCATACACTGCATTCGGACGTGCACAGAGCGTGCGAGCTGCCGTTTCCATTGTAAAGGTTCCGGTAGCTTCACCTGTCAGCAAAAAGAATTGATTACGATCATTACTTCGATACAACTCCAGGTCCACATTCGACTTAACTGTAAGATCGCCCGTAATGTGCATGTTGCCAAACAGTGCTTTATCGCCTGAACCACTTAACATTAGATTGTTAAACGAAGGAACATCACCATCAATATTCCAATCTCCTCCGATGTGCTCCATGGTAGATGTACCAGTACCCCAGTTGAAACCACTATTAGGTGATACGGATAAACCTCCTGTAAGAACAATATTGGCATCATTCGCCGCCATATCCAAAGTAGCCTCACGCAAGTTACCATCAATATATAAGTTACCTTTGACATCCAGATTTCCAAGAGCTGTTTTTGTTGATGAAATACCATCTGATAAACTACGTAATCGTAAATTAAAGTAGCTCGTTGAATAGATATCCTGAGGACCATCTGAATAATATCGTACTTCACCAGCTGTGGCAATATTCAAGGTCTCAAATCCCGTTGGGAAGTTAGAAGCACCTTCAATTTGCAATGCAGCATTATTAGTCAACTCGTTGGCTCCGCCAACACCAGTTAATACAAATGTTCTCAGATTAACTGATCCGCTTCCACTATTAATCGTGACGTTACCATTAACATTAACATCTGCGTAAAATGTTTTTGTCGAACTATTGTAAAAAGTAATGTTATTAAACGTAGTAGATGATGAGCCATTATCAATTTGCTGATTGCCTCCTGTTCTGTCAAATATCACAGCCCCCAGACCGCTTTGTGAGTATGTTCCGCCGTTATTCGTCCAATTACCTCTTACGTACAGGTTATTATCCTGTGCATCAAGCGTTGTACCAGTATTAAGTACTAGAGCATTTTCAATGGCTATATTTGAGTTCAATGTTTTTGTTCCGGTTCCTGCTACGTTGACATTATAGAATGTTCCGTTTGTAATTGCCTGAACATTTCCATCAAAAGTCACATCGGCGGTTGAAGGAATAAACACACCTCCTGTAGCCTGATCGAGCAACCAGTTACCACCTACATTAAGATCATTATTTGGCGATACCAAATCCAGCGTACCATCGGTGATGGTCAAATTATTGCTCACCTCCATTGGAGCATCCAAAGTATAGGTGGATGTAGGCGCATTAATTGTCAGATTGTAAAACTCCTTACCAGCACCAACGCCACCGGTTGCTATAATATAATTACCACCAGCGGCATCAAATGTGACGGTTGAATTACCATGGTTAAACGTTCCCAGATTTGTCCAGTTTTGCCCAACATTAATCAACGCAGTATTATCAGCCTGCGACAAGGTTGTATTGGCTGCCATGCTGATATGTTCATCAACATCTAATAAACGACCACTACCAACAGTCACAGAAATCGGATTTCCACCCTGAGTATCAATATTTAACCTGCGGCAATTTGCATTCACAGTAGAGATATTAACATTGTAAGTTGCTGCCAATTGATCGTGATTTAGATAAACAATATTAGCAGCTCCCGGTATGGTATTTCCATCCCAGTTAATGGCATCGTTCCAACTGACGCCATCGCCTCCTCCATCCCAGAAGAAACCAGATGGGAACGTCCAGTCAACCTGATTGTCAACATCATTTTCGAAAACTTCACCTGCCTGACCACCTGAAGCATCCTGAATGTTGATAACTCCGGCATGCCCTGTTGGACGATAAACATTGTTTTGAGCACCCGAATTGAAAATCAAATCAGAGACTGAAAAATCTGCAAAGTCAATATCCAAAGTCAGATACGGATCAGAAGTATACCCATTTGTAAAGGTACCGCTACTCAGGTTATTGACTGCATCAAGGCTTGAAGCACCTGCAATGTTGATAATACCTTTTTGAATTTGATAATGCAAGGCATGTAAAACACCTCCATTGGCATTGATCCTGAATAAACGATTTGCATTCGTATGTGTATTCTCAATACTAACAGGTTTTCCTGCTTCACCAACCAACATCAAAATTCCGGTGTTCAAGTTCAGATTTTGATTCTCTGTAAACTGAATGGTTGAACCTGCATTAACATTTAAAGTACCTCCATTAATATTAATGGCACGTCCAGAACCAGTTAAGCTTATGGTGTTTTCATTAAGATTTAAACTACCTGCCATCAGATTCATATCCACCGACTGGAAACTAAAATCACTGGCCAGGTTGTAAGTGGCACCACTGGCATTAATTACCAATTCTCTGAAAACCGCATCATTAGGATCAAACGTATATGTATTACCGGATGATCCGTTCAATGTTAAAGTACTTGCAGAATTATTTGCACTGTAAGAACCTGCATTAACAAAGTTACCACCTACATACACATCAAAACTATTCGTTCTTAATTGATTGCTTAGCAACGAAAAATCAGTTTCAACCACAAGGTCGCCTTGCAGGTTAGCCCTGTTGGATTTATTAAAGTCAATCGCGTAAAAGTTTTTACCCACTGTTGAGCCGGAAGTTGTACCCGAATAAATATCTGTTTCACTACCAGAGTTAAATATTACTTTTCCGTTACCATGTGTATACGTTCCGGTTGTATTATTAAACCAATCATTTCCGACGGTTATATTATTTCCATCGGCATTTAAATTCGCAGTTCCATCGATGGTTAAATTATTACTTACGTTGATGGCTCCGGTCAGTGTTTTATTTTGATCACCTTCGAATACAACATTTCCGAACGATGACGAACTAATCGTCTGATCAATCGTGTTATCAAAATACACTGTTCGACTATTGCCATGCTGAAATGTTCCATTATTTTGCCAATTCCCCTTAATATAAAAATCAAATGAATTACCATTAACAACAGATCCATTGATTGTGAAGTTACCATTCACAATACAAATTCGTGATGCCGGTCTGTCCGGTGCCGGATTAGAATATTCAAATTGCTTATCTGCACCCGAAAACTCTATGTTATTAAATACAACATCATTAGCATGATAATTCCTGATATTCTGCGATGCCGATCCATTAAAGTAAGCTGTACTTCCGCTTGCTATAAAGTTAGATGCCGACAAGTTTTCATAGATATACAAATTATCACCAAAATACACATCCTGTCCCATGATATCCAGCACACCGGCATTGGTATTAATGTTTGTGTTTCGCGTAATGTGCAGTTCTGATAATACCGTGACGGTTTGTGCCGGTGAAATCGTCTTATTTATTGTTAAGAAACCAAGCTGACTTGCTGCATTGGATGTCAACGTTTGTGCATCTGCTCCATTAAATGTTGTATAACCGGATGTTTGTTGATAAACACCTGTTGGCCTGATTAAAAAGTTACCTCCGATGGTCAGGTTTTCGGTAGCCATGTTCAGTGTACTTCCATCATCAACAGTCAGGTCGTTAAATATGGTAATGTCTCTGAAAATATTTGCCTGCCCGGAATTAGAGACGACCAGGTTATTAAAATTAACACCATCAATATCCTGATCGGCTCCATCGAAAACAATGGTACCTGTTGCAGAAGCTGCTGTGTAGTAGGCTGCGTTATTTAATAACCAGTTACCCCGAATAATGTGTGTTCCTCCATTGTCATAGAAAACAGGCGTACCTCCAACCCTACTTATATTACCCAATATTGTCAGGTCGCCTTCAGCCGTTTTATCGCCACCATTTAATTCAATATTACCATAGGTTAATCCGCTGGCAATTTGCTGCGCTCCGCCCAAACTATAATATAAAGTACTATTCACATCGGCCAACTTGGTGCCTGTAAAACTGTTAATAACATCGGTACCAAAACTTGCACTTGATGTTTGCAACTCACAATATGCACCTATTGATAGGTTATTTGCCGGACCAATAATATTGTTATCTCGTAGATTTACAATATGCTGAATGGCAGCAGTTCCTCCGATATTGTTAATGGTCAGGTTGCCACTTATTCGAAGATCAGTTCCCGCCTCAATACTTTTTGTACGCGTTTGCGTTGCGCCATTTAACGACAAGATAAGATCACCAAACTGGTAATAACCATTGGTTCCGGTTGCCTCAATTGATTGATCAAGATCTCCTACAATTGTTAAGGTCGAATTCGTTCCTTCGATAATACCACGAGTACTACCTTCGCTTCGTAACCTGGTACCGGTAAATGTGTGCGAAAAATTTCCTAAATCAAAAACAGCCCCGTCGCTCACATAAAGTTGTCCTGTAATTGTAATATCATTGTCAACTGTTTTTGTTCCGGGGTTATCAATCATCAACTGACCATAGGTAAAGCCCCCTTTAATAGTTTGGTCAAATGAGGCATCATATCGTACCCATGCTGCCGCATCAAAGTTAAATGTTCCGAATCCAGCAGGGAAGTTATTTGCCCCACGTATATAAAGACTTGTTGACGGATCAAGTTTTAAAGTATTTCCTGCCTGACCTGTAATCGTTGTATTATTATTAATTACCAGGTAATCACTAAGAACATCAACATCATTGGATACAGTAAAGTTAGCGACACTACCTACAGTGGTATGACGAAAAAATATTGGCGCATCAATGATCAATTTGGCTGTTCCCAAATTAACAGTTGCCGGACTTACATTGGTCGTTTCCAGATAAGCTGCTCCACTACTGTTCATCGTTATATTTCCAGAAAAATTACATGTTCCATCCACTCTGAAATTATTACCAATGGTATGATTACCTGCACCACTTACTGTTGATCCGTTATTGATATATAGATTTCCAGCGGTGTTAAGATTACCATTAACAGTCTTGGCATTAGCTCCACCATTAGAAAAAATAACATTATAAAATGCAGTTGTTCCATTAAAATTCAAAGTTTGTGCAGATGCACCACTAAAATTAGTAGTGTTTGCATTCTGAACATATTCTGACCCTGACTCAATATCGAAATTACCATTAATGGTAATCGCTCTATCAGCAACTGCAACTCGTGTATTATTCGAAACATTGAAATCACCAGAAACGATAATGCTCTCCGTTACGGATGCTAAACCTCCACCTGTAAACGACAAGTTGTTAAATGTTGTGGTATTTCCAGTGGCCGTAATTACCGATGTTCCGCCATCAAATGTGAGATCACCAGTTGCCACATAGCTACCTCCGTTATTGATCCAGTTAAATTCTACGGTATGGGTATTTCCACCATCATTAAATACAGCACCTGCTTCAAGGTAGATGTGCCTGTTGACATCAATAGCTAAGCGTGTTAACCCGTATTATTCATCTC
>DIYS01000098.1 GCA_002429115.1 Saccharicrinis sp. UBA6048
TGGATATATTGTATCATTCTTCAATAAATTCCCTTGCTCATCCAGACAAACCACTTTACAACCGGTACGATAGCCCGGATCGAGCGCCAATACTCTTTTTTGCCCAAGAGGCGATGCTAACAATAGCTGCCGCAGATTCTCCGCAAAAACACGAATGGCTTCCTCATCTGATTTTTCACGAAACAGATTGGTAAACTCTGTTTCAATAGATGGAGACAATAATCGCTTGTAGGCATCACCCACGGCCTCTGATACCTGATCGGAAGCACTGGTATTTCCTTTTACAAAGAATCGCTCCAGTTTATGTATTGCATTTTCGGCATCGGGAGTAATAGATAGTTTCAGATACCCTTCTTTCTCCCCACGCCTCATGGCCATGAAACGATGTGAAGGACACCTTCTTAAAGGCTCACTCCAATCAAAGTAGTCTTTATATTTAATGCCTTCTTGGTCTTTACCCTTAACCACTTTTGAAACAATGATAGCTTCCTTTTCAAACACTGAACGGACAATTTCACGCCCTACTCGATGCTCATTCACCCACTCCGCTATAATATCGCGTGCACCTTGTAAAGCATCATCAGTATCCTCAACATCACCTTTAACAAAACTATGCGCCCTTGATTCAATGTCACGCTCATGTTGTTTCATCATTATTTTTGCCAATGGCTCCAATCCTTTTTCCCGCGCTTTTACAGCCCGAGTCTTCCGTTTGGGTTTAAATGGCAGGTAAATGTCTTCCAGCTCGGTTGAATCGAAGGTATTTTCAATTTTTTGCCGCAACTCATCTGTTAATACACCTTGCTCCGTCATCGATTTTAAAATCGTTTCTTTGCGCTTCATCAGCTCCTGAAGCTTCTCGTAGCTATCTTTGATCTGCCCCACCTGAACCTCATCCAGGCTTCCTGTCATCTCCTTTCGGTAACGGCTGATAAAAGGGATAGTAGCCCCTTCATCTAATAGTGAAACTGTATTTTGAACCCCAAGAATGGGTATATTCAGACTTTTAGCAATAAGTTGAGTTAATTCCATAGCAATTCAAGTAGCTGTAAAACAAACAACCAGGCTGTTACACCTGGAAATAAAGACGTTTATTTCTTATTTGACTTTGGCTTGTAGTTCTTTCGTTTGGCATTTTTTGGTTTGCCCGGTTTATTACGTTTGCGACGTTTATTCAGTATTTCCTCAGGATTATATACCGGTGCATCTCCTAACTCTGCAGGCAATGGAATTTTGTATATGTCTTTTTCAATCAGACGTTCGATCTTATGAAATTCGAGCACCTCTTTATCGTTGATCAATGTTATAGCCACACCTTGTGTTTGGGCACGAGCTGTTCTTCCAACCCTGTGCACATAATCTTCGGCATCACGCGGTACATCAAAATTGATCACCAAATCAATCTTTTCAATGTCAATACCCCGTGCAATAATATCAGTAGCCACAAGAATCTGGGTATTCCTGTTTCTGAATTCACGTAAAACATCCTCCCGTTCAGATTGCTCCAGATCAGAGTGAATTGCTTTCGAGTTAAAATTATTACTTGCCAACGATCTGGCAATCTCTTTGACTTTTTGCTTTGTTGAAGAGAAAATAATAATACTTGGAAGGTCTTTATCCTTCAACAAATCATTAAGCAAAGGAATTTTCTGCGTATCATATACCATATACGCAGCTTGCAATATACCTTCAGCCGGCTTGCTAATTGAAATATTGACTTCCTCAGGCTCGATCAAAATATTTTTGGCCAGCTCTCGAATTTTAGGCGGCATTGTTGCCGAGAACATCAAAGTTTGACGCTCAGATGGCAAATACTTTACCACTTGCATAATATCATCGAAGAAGCCCATATCCAGCATTCGATCAGCTTCATCCAGAATCAAGTGTTTTAAAGTATCAATCTTCACATAGCCCATTGTCAGATGCTGGATCAATCGCCCCGGCGTTGCAATGACAATATCCGAACCGGTGGTTAAAGCCGTTTTCTGCCTGTTCCACTCAGCTGAATCGTTCCCACCATAAATGGCTGTCGAAGATACATCGAGAAAGTAGCCAAAGCCTTCCATCTGTTGATCTATCTGGATGGCAAGCTCACGAGTGGGCACCAAAATCAGGGCATTAATCCCTTTGCTTTTTTGCTTGACCAGTTTATCAATGACCGGTAATAAATAAGCGGCCGTTTTACCAGTTCCAGTCTGGGCACAAGCAATTAAATCGTTACCCTCTTTGATAACCGGTATCGTTTTTTCCTGAACCGGAGTGGCTTTCTCGAAGCGCATGGCATTAAGCCCCTCCATCAGTTCGTCTGTGAAATCAAATTCTTTAAATTCCAAGGCTACTTATATTATCATTTATTCTACGTAAACGACCAATCCTTTTAGGTATTCTCCTTCAGGATGGTAAATGTCAATTGGGTGGTCGGCTGGTTGAGTCATCTGCTCAAGTATTCTGATCTTTCGGCGCGCCCGGGCAGCTGCAGAGAACACCATCGTTCTGAATTGCTCTTTTGAGATCACCTGTGAACATGAGAACGTAAATAGTACTCCACCTGGTTTAATTTGCTCCATTGCTTTCGCATTTAATCGGCGGTAGCCTTGCAAAGCATTTTTAACCACATTCACATGCTTGGCAAATGCAGGCGGATCAAGTACTATTAAATCGTACTGATCCTTTATTTTGTTTAAATATTTAAACGCATCTACTGCAGAAGATTCGTGGCGTTTATCACCCGGAAAGTTAAGCTCAACATTTTCGTTGGTTATTTGAATAGCACGTTCTGAGCTATCCACCGAATGCACTTGTTTAGCTCCACCACGCATAGCGTAAAAAGAGAAGCCTCCGGTGTAACAGAACATATTTAAAACGCTTCTGTCTTTACTGTATTTCTCAAGCAATGATCGATTGTTGCGCTGATCAACAAAAAAGCCTGTTTTTTGTCCTCGCTCCCAATCCACCTGAAACTTCAATCCATTTTCCAAGGCTACTTTTTCCGATGCCTTACCATAGATATATCCGTTTACCGGCTCCACATCAGCCTTATATGGCATGGTACCTTCCGACTTGTTGAATATTGATTGTAACTCATCGCCCAACACCTCTTGCAGTGCTTTCGAAATCGTTTCTTTGATAAGGTACATGCCCACCGTGTGCATCTGAACAACAGCAGTTCCATTGTAAAAATCCACTATCAATCCTGGCAGATAGTCCCCTTCACCATGAATCAATCGATAAGCATTAGTATTTTCATTCCCTGCCAAACCTACAGACTTTCTTAATTCATAGGCTTTTTGGATTTTATCCTTCCAAAAATCGTAGTTAATATCAGCCGGTTCAAATGAAACAATGCGTACTGCAATTGACCCTATTATATAGTGCCCGATGGCTAAAAAATTATCACGACTATCAAGTACCTCTACTAAATCGCCTTCGACCGGCTCGGGCCCTCTGACACCCTTTACAGCTCCTGAAAAAACCCAGGGATGAAATCTGTTAAGGCTCTGCTCTTTACCCGGCTTTAAAATAAATTGTGGTCTTTCTACCATTGATTAAGTGACTCTTATTATATAGTTTGAGCTTCGCATTTAGGAAACTCTTCAATTAGTTTATTATATATCTCTAGTGCTACCCAAGCATCAGTTGCAGCATAAAGTATCTGTCCTGATGACAAATGAGGTGCTTCCCAGTTGGATAGTCGCTGGCGCTTACTCACCCGAAAATTAAGTACAATACCAGCCAGTTTTTTCAAACTTGTATCTTCAATGCCAACACGCTTTACATGCTCCTGCATTTCAACGAAACCAGCCGGATTAAACGCACTCATTCGATTTAGTCCTCTTAGGTCGTCCCGAATACCTACACCTATTTTTATAATTTCAGGATTTGAAAGAATACGAATGATAGACGGATGAAAACCTGTTTTATTTAATCGAAATAAGTAGGCTTTTTCACTTGTTGAAAGTTGCAATAAAGCCACCTGATTTATTTTTCCTTTTTGAAAAGAGGGCTTCGTTTCTGTATCAAAACCTACTACACTGCACTTCTCTAACTCTGTTATTACTTCTTCAACAACTTGCTCATCCTCTACTACATCAATATTTCCTTCAAAATGTTTTAGTGGTAACTCGCTTAGTTGTTCTTTGGTTATCGACTTCTCCATTTAGATAGTTAGCTTTTATAATAAGGGGGTTATTTCGTCGTTTTCATCCTGCCAGTCCTGTTGCATTCTGTTATACCAGTTCTCCTTTTCCTGATTGGCCTGATATTCTTCTTCTCCTTCTTCTTCTTCAATATCTTCGTCGCTATATAAAACAGCGTGTAATGCACGCAAGGTATTAACAGTGCGTTGTCCCCAATACAACTCAAAATTTCGTATAACATCAGCCAGTGCATCATTCATCACCTCGGTGACGCCCAAGCGATAAGCTGATATGAAATTTTTAAGATCCTGGTATATATCTGCCATATCCTCAGCAATGAAAGCAATTACCGGCGTATCACTTCGTTGCATATCAGCTGTAAATACCTCGAGATAATCATTGAATCGCCCCAGTTTTGAGGCAACAGTATCCTGAATCTGCGTATAGGTCATCTCATCAACCGTCTGTTCAATACGTTCCTCCAATTCATTCTCAACCTTAGGAATGACAACAGCCTTTAAATATAGTAATGGAATAATTCGTGTAGCGATTGTAACAAATTCTTTACGCTTCAGGTCATTTGCGGTTTCCAGAAAATTACAGTATTCCTTTGCAACTGTCACAAATTCAATCACATTCTTCGAATAAACCACATGCTCAAATGACTCTTCCATATACACTTAATTACGATTCTCTCACTAAAAATTATTCACTATAATAAGTGGCAAAAGTAAGAAAATTTACTGAGTTAATCTTCACCTTCTGAATACACTGTAAGTCAACACCTAACACAGGTGCAGCTAAAATAATGGTTCAGAACTGCATTGAGGCATATCGTTTCATGCAGAATACGAGTTAGATAAATTTGTTATTTTTGCACTGTTATGACCGTAGAGAAAACAAATAAAGAATTAACATTAGGTGCCATGTATAAGCACTTAGTCATCCGACTGAGGCAATTGATTACTCGCCCGAAAGAAACCTGGAAAATTGTTTTTGAAGAGAAAAAAACAATTAATGAGATTCTTTCGCAGTATAGCCTGCCATTAATTGGCATTTCAACCTTGGCTGTTTTTATTGGCTACCTTTTAAGTCACCAGGACATTGACTTTCAATCAGCGCTAAAGGAATCCATTTTTACATTTGCATCGTTCTTCTTTAGTCTTTATGTCATCTATTTCATCCTGAATAAGGTAATGCCAGGTCATATTCAGGACATTAATAAAGAAAATATTTTTAAGATTGTGGCACTTCCTTATGCCATAATATACCTTACCGGAGCAGTTATTGCATTAATACCGGAAACAATTGTTATTGGTCACATCATCAACCTGTATATTGTCTATCTTATTTGGATAGCTATTGATATACTTTACAGCAACAGTAAAGATACTAAGGTCATGATGACTGCATTTATCAGTTTTTTAATCCTGATTGTGCCAAACCTGATTTTACGATTGTTTTTTACAATAAGTGAATTTGCACTATGAGCCTACCCACATCACGCATAAATATAAGAAATAAGAGAGCCAGCTTTGACTATGAGTTGATAGAACGTTTTAAGGCAGGCGTTCAGCTTGTAGGAACCGAGATTAAATCAATCAGACAGGGCAAAGCCAGTTTAGTTGACTCCTACTGCTACTTTGTTAATGGTGAGTTATGGCTAAAAGGCATGCGAATATCTGAGTATTTCTATGGCACTTTTAACAATCACCAACCTGAACGTGAAAGAAAACTGCTTCTTAAAAAGAAAGAACTGGAAAAATTAGAGCGTAAAACCAAAGAATCTGGTTTAACAATCGTTCCTGTTAAATTATTCTTTAACGAGAGAGGATTTGTAAAAATAGAAATTGCGTTAGCAAAAGGTAAAAAGCAACACGATAAGAGAGAATCTCTTAAGCTGAAAGATGCAGGAAGAGAAATGGACCGGGCAAGAAAAAAATACTGATTTTCCGAACTCCAACGCAACCATTCAGGCATCAACTCATCTTAATAGATAAATTGCTTAATCTTAGAATTGATAAGGCCTAAACCAATTGGCTACTCTTCTGTGGATTAAGGGGACATTAGCGAGTTGCTTATTGCATCTGAATGATTGTATGTGAATAATCTGAATGACATAATAAAGGCTTGTCAAAAGCAAAAGCCAACGGCTCAAAAGCAGCTATATAATATCTTTGCTTCAAAGATGTATGGCGTTTGCTTGCGCTATTGCAACGACAAAACTGAAGCTGAAGACTGTCTGCAGGAAGGCTTTATTAAGGTTTTTGATAAAATTAGTCATTTCGCTTTTAATGGATCATTTGAAGGATGGGTCAGACGTATTATGGTGAATACTGTGATCGAAGTCTACAGAAAAAAGCAACCCGAAGTACTTGTTGATGAATTCCCCGTTTTGATGGACAACTCAAATGAAGACACGTATGAGTCTGAATTTGAACACGACGAATTAATGAATATGATTCAGGAATTGCCTCCAAAATACAAATTGGTTTTTAACCTCTATGTGATAGAAGGATTCACCCATGTTGAAATTGCTGAAACAACAGGTATCTCTGTTGGCACTTCTAAATCAAACTTAGCAAGAGCCAGACAATTTCTAAGAAAAAGCATTGAAAAAAGGCTAATTGAAAAAAAACAAGCTGTATGTTAAAAGATAGAAACAACATAGACAGTTTATTTAAGGAAGGCTTGTATAATTACGAAGTTTCCCCTCCTGAATACGTATGGAACTCAATCGAATCCTCAAATAAGAATTCTGCAAAGCAAAGGCAAACGATCGTTCTGTGGCGAAGTATTGCAGCTGCGGCTTGCATTGCAGCAGTAGTTACAATCAGTATCCTATATATTAATAATCAAACTTCAACAATCAATTCAGAAATAATGCATAGTAGCATTGGAGCTAGCGAATATACGAAACCATCATTGCATAATATTACTGAAGCTAAAAAAACAACTACAAACAATACAGAAACGCCCCATAAGCCAATTGTAATAAAGGATAAAAGTAGTGATCCCAAAGCAAATAAAACTCTGACCGTTCCAGAACCAAATGACACTTCGGAATTAAACAACGAACAAGAATTATCCGGTATCGAATGGATTAAAAAGATTCAGATCTCAGACACAACACCTGTTGCTGCTGATAGACTAATTGACAACAGAAAAAAAGAATATTACCCGCTATATGCCAGTTCTTATACAACTCCTCAAAACAAACAAACAACCATCCGTTTAGGTGGAGTCGTATCTCCATCCTATAACTCAAAATCATCTACCAGTCAACCACAAGCCATGAGGTCACTGTATGCCAATGCCAATGAAAGTGGCATTAATTCGCTTGGAGGTGGAATACAGGTAAGAGTTAACAGAGGATCAAGGTGGAGCCTTGAAACCGGCGTATTATATGCACAGGTTGGTCAGGAAGTAAATAATTCAATCAATACATTTCAGGGTGCCAGTGAACTTTTAGCCGTTCGTGGTGCCAGTCAAGTACAATTCCAAAGCAGTCTGGGCAATCTGGATGTTGATGCACCAAAGACTCAAAGAGCCGAAGCCCGAAGCCTCGAACCATTTAAAAATGAAATAAACACAAGCCTACCGGGCTCTAGTGATATAAAGCAAACACTTGACTACATTGAAATTCCAATGCTTGCCAGGTACCAGTTAATCAAAAGCTTTCCATACCTGACAGTAGCAGGTGGTTTTAGCTCCAATTTTCTGATTGACAACAATGTTTACTCAATAGATAATGGAAGTAAAGACAAGATTGGTGAGACAAAAGATATTAAGCCGTTTGTTATTAGCAGTTCTGTTGGCATTGGCATTGACCTTCCAATAACAAAGGATATAAACCTTAATGTTGAACCTCGTTTAAAGTACTTTCTGAATTCTGTTAATTCGAATGATGCATTTAATTTTCAACCTTATTCATTTGGAGTGTTTGGAGGTATTACTTTCGTAATTAAATAACTAGCTCAAAGAGTTAATCATATCGTAATAGTAACCTTTTTTGGACATTAACTCATCAGGAGCACCGACTTCCTCCACCTTACCGTGGGCCAAAACGACAACAATGTCGGCCAGTTTGATGGTCGATAAACGGTGACTTACAATCACGGCTGTTTTATTAGTGATAATTTCTTTAAAGTGCGAAATCAGCTTTGCTTCAGTAAAGGCATCCAGCGAACTTGTAGGCTCATCAAGAATTATTATTTGCGCGTCGGTATTATAAAATGAACGGGCTAAAGCAGTTCGCTGCCATTCGCCCTGACTCATCATTTGGCTCCCCTTAAATAAGGTTCCTAAAGTAGTTTGATAACCGCTCTTGTAACTTCTAAATAACTGATCGATTCCAGCTTTAGCAGCAGCTTCACTTACACCTTCTTCAGTAAGCTGGCGCTGCATATTTCCAAACTGGATGTTGTTTTGAGCGCTTACATTATACAGCATGAAATCCTGGAAGATTACAGAAATATTCTTCGCTATTTCATGTTGTTTTATCGAATCAAATGGAACATTATCGATAAAAACACCTCCTGAATCCGGCCGATGCAAACCACACAACAGTTTAACCAAGCTGGTTTTTCCACTTCCGTTTCGTCCCACAAGCGCCACAGTCTTCCCTTTTGGTATTTTTAGGTTAATACCTTTTAACACCTCTTTATTTGTATTCGGATATGTAAAGCTTACATTTTTAAGCTCCACCCCTTCGTATATTTGCGAAGGAAAGATCGCTTCTGACTGATCATCTTTTAGCTTGATTTTCTCAAACTCATAGAAGTTTCGTAAAAACAATACATCTTCATAAAGTGAGGAAACTCCAGTGAGTAAAGTTTGTAAGACAGCGTATATTCGTTGCAGAGCCAGGAAATACATTGCCATTGCTCCTATGGAAATTTTGCCGCTAACAGCTTCTGACAAAACAAAGGCGATCACCAATATCAGGACGACCGTTGAAAACACTTGAACAAATAATTCCGAGAAAGTCTTTGACTTGGCCAGAGCCCATTGTTTATCGCGCAATTCCATCTTATTTTTCTCGTATTCACCTTTAAAGGTTGCACCAAGATTAAATATTCGTAGCTCTTTTGCAAAATCACGAGCTGTCAATAAGCGATTGAAATACTGAACACGGCGCTCATCTTCAGTATGCTCCTTTCTGTGTGCGTATATCAGCCTTGTATATTTCAATCGAAAATACAACACCGGTACACCAGAAATAATCAGCAAGGGAATCATTCCCCAATGTAAACCAGATAACACCAAAGCAATCAAACACAGCGTGAGAATACTTTGTGAGATCTGAAGCAAACCATAAAACACTCGTCCCGGACGGTAATTGGCTTCGCTTAAGGCACGGTAAAAAATATCCTGGTAGTTAGAATTCTCAAAATAACTAAAGGGAATGTTGACCGTTTTACGATGAATAATATTCTGAATGTAATCATTGACATAATGGCGTTGGCGTTCGCGAAACAGATTCGACAATGAACCAGATATTGCATTGACCAAAAAGAAAAGACCGGTAATTGTGATAACAAAATAAAGTGTGCCAGAGTTATTTTCAGAATCATTCAGGTAGGCTTCAGTCACATCTATTAACTCCTTAACTAGAAAAAGTAATAACAAAGGAACAACTCCCCTAACAAGCGTCATTAAACCATTTATCAGAGACCACTTTTTCGAGCTTTGATAAACCAACTTTAAGGTTTTCTTAATTAGTTTCAGAGAGATGTGTATGCCTGGCTTCATTCAGAATAATATTTGCAAATACTAAAATAATGAATCGAAATGTAATTCAAGCAGAATAACTAATTAATCAGGTTTATCAGTCAGTCGCTATCGCACAATAAACTTTTGATGTGCGCGGGCAAAATAGAACAACAACCGCCCGGTGTATGGAGAAACAGCTGGCATGATCTTTTCAAAAAACCTGAACACAAATCCATTACATTCAGATTTGGAGTCACCACGCTTCCTTTCAACCACTAAGCCAAGCACATTTTCTTCACTCACCACTTTGTCAGGAAATATTAGGCTATCACCTTTAAAGTAATAGTCCCTACCCTGCCTTTTTAGCAGTCTGTGCGAAATTAAAACTTCACCATTATCAAAAACGCCTATTTCTCCAACCTCTGGGAGTCGTGGTTCAACTGTTAATACGTCGCCCGGGTGAAGCAATGGATACATGCTTATTCCCGATGCCGGAACTTCTGCCGTTCGTCCTTCTTTAAGTAGCTGAATAAGCACTTCCCTAATATGATTCTTATTCAAGTTCATTAAGAATCAAAGATACTATTTCATCATCAGGCTTAAAGCCACATTCGTAAACTTTACAATTTGAGGCAATCCATTCAAGCGCATTTAAGCGCTGCTGTATAAAACTCTGGTTGTATTGAAACTGCATACAATTCGATAACAAACCTAAAGTGCCTTTCAATGGAGATAGTTCTTTTAAGTAATTCTCCGGCGACTGTTTTATCACAAAAGCCTTATGCAATTTAACACACTTAGGGCGATCCTGATAGTAAGGCATTGGGGAATTGTACAATACATATCCATCATCCTTTGGCATCACCATAAGGCGATCATCATTTATAATGTTCGCACCACATTGTTTCCAGATGTTTGCCATGGTTGATTTACCGGTTCCTGATACAGCTGTAAACAGGTAGCCCTTATTGTTGTATTCGATGGCTGAAGCATGAATGACAAATCCTTTGTGCAGTTGCACAATATACTTAATCATCAGAATACCCAAAGGATGAAAGAATGGATCAAAACTACAGATCTTTTGTGTTTTTTTGAGTTTTAGGTGAAGGTTTATTTCCTTCTTTTCATCATTGATCAACGCAAAGGCCTCTTTAAAGAGATCATGTTCGCTGAACTCCACCTTAATGCCAAAATGGGACATGTATTTTACAACGGACCATTTGTAAGGCATCTCTAAACCAAACTCATCAGATCCCACAAAAACATCAGTTAATTCATTTTCAGGACAATTGTATTTATCATCAACATTAATTGACCAATCGTCAATAATAGGCTCTGAGGAATTCTGAAACAAAACACTTCCTCCTAAATGATCAAAGCTAAAAAGGGGGCATAAGAATTTTACTTTAAATCTTATGCCCCCAATTATATATTGTCTTGTTTGGTCGTCTTGCATACTTAAAGGTTTGAGTAATCCGGACTATCGCCACCAAACGGATAATCAGGCGACGATGGACTTTGATACTGTGGGCCCGCAGATTTTAATGACGGTGGTGCCATTGATGCTCCTCCAGTTGGCGGAGTTGGTGGAGTACTATCATTAAATAGATTAATCACCAAATCAATCTCATGCTCTTCAATCCTTGGTTTTCTGTATGACTTTTTAATACTCATCCCCTATTAGTATTCAATTTAAAGCTGCTCTATTATTCCACTTTTAACAGCATTTTCTAAAAATTGTTCTAAATCTTTATCAGCTGTCGTACGATCAACATCAAATTCCTGAAGGATTACATCAAGTATTTGCTCCTTCGTCATTTCATTGTTGAGCTTATTACAAATAAAAGAACCTAACTCATTTAGCGAAAACACCTTTTCCATTTGTGCCACTGCTCCCACAAGCGGCACTATAACGACTTCATTTCCGATAACCTTTTCGACAAATCCCTGTCTCTTTTTATAAAGGTGCTCTCCCAATTCTTTATTATTATTCAACGGCAAAAATATAAAAAATCAATTCTTTAGCAGCTACCAAAGCTAAAAGTTGTAAATATTTTGACAAATGAACGTTTTTATGCTTTGAACATACACATTGAAAGTTCGAAAAACAATCAAAATTCTGTTCGTGCAAATGGTGCAGCATCCTGCCCAATAAATTCATTGTTTAAATACTTGTGATACCCATTAATAGCTATCATGGCAGCATTGTCCGTGGTGTACGAGAACTTCGGAATAAAAGTTTCCCAATTCTTCTTTTTTGCCACCTCCTCAAGTCGATTTCTTAAACCTGAGTTAGCCGACACTCCTCCAGCCAAGGCCAGCTGTGTGATACCTGTATCTTTTGCCGCTTTTTCGAGCTTATCCATCAGGATATCGATGATCGTTTTTTGTAACGATGCACAAATATCAGCTTTGTTTTCCTCTATAAAATCAGGATTCTTTTTTAGTTCGTCTCTCAAGAAGTACAACACCGATGTTTTCAAGCCACTAAAACTATAATCGTAATCCTTTATTTTAGGCTTGCTAAACGTGAATTTATTTTCATCACCTTCCTTAGCCAGTTTATCAATTAGCGGGCCACCCGGATAAGGCAATCCCATGATTTTTGCACATTTATCAAATGCTTCACCTGCCGCATCATCAATGGTCTGGCCAATGATTTCCATATCCAAATGGTCGCGAACAATAATAATCTGACTATTACCTCCAGATACCAATAAGCATAAGAATGGAAACTTCGGCTGATCCGTATCATCAGCATCCTCTTTAATAAAATGTGCCAGCACATGCGCATGAAGGTGGTTAACCTCTATTAATGGCAGATTATTTGCCAATGCAAAACCCTTGGCGAATGATGTACCTACAAGCAAAGACCCCATCAAACCAGGCCCTCTGGTAAATGCAACGGCATCAATTTCCTCTCTTTCAACACCTGCATCTTTAATTGCTTTTTCAACAACAGGAATAATGTTCTGCTGATGCGCACGAGAAGCCAGTTCAGGTACCACTCCACCGTATGCTTTATGAACCTCCTGATTTGCGACAATATTCGATAATATCACATCGTCTTTAAAAACCGCTGCCGAGGTGTCATCACAAGATGACTCTATTCCCAAGATAATCACACTCATAATTTTTCACTAATAGAATTATTTCCAAACCCGTCTTTTTTCCCGCCTTTTTCTTAATTTTGGTGGGATTTAAACGGGGTAAAAGTATAAAAAAAAATATCAAAATAGGACTATATCTGGTAGTGGTACTAATTACGGTACCACTATTGCTGTATTCGATACTTTTAATACCTGCCATCCAAACGTCTGTAGCGAACTATTTTACAGAACAACTCAGTACAGAATTAAACACAAAAATCAGCATTAAGAGTGTTTATTTTAAGCCATTTAAACGACTCGTATTAAAAGATGTAATTGTTTATGACCAGCAGCAGGATACCCTTGCCGCATTAGGTGAACTGAGTGCCAGGATTGATTCAATCTATTTCAAACAAAAGAAGGTGTATTTTGGTCATCTGGAAGCCAATGAGCCTCAAGTAAAAATTAAAGAAGGCACAATTAATAACTACGATTTCCTTACGAATGCCTTTAAAAACAAAAATACGGCGAATAATTCCTTTGAATGGCATCTTAATTTCGGAAGCCTGAAGCTGCATAATGGAAATATTAACTACCAAAACGATAGCTTAAATTCCAAGCATGTAGTTGATCAGCTGGAGATTGACCTGAGTAAAATTAATAAGGATTCCCTGTGGCACATTAATGTCAATAACATTCAATTTGTACTAAATGATGATTTTGAGTTAAATTCAACGAAAGGCCAATTTCATTTCAATGACTCTACTCTGCTTGCCAGTAACTGTAACATCACAACCTACTATTCTGAAATAAATATTGATACGATTAATGTCAAGCTTAAGTCACAAGTAAAGACAATTAATGACGTCAAGAACCTTTATATCCGCTTTAATAACTCACGAATTGCGCGTAACGATGTGTTTAAACTTACAAAAGTAAGACGCTTTCCGGACATTGGCATTTCAGGGGAATTAATTGGTCATGGAGATAATGTTAAAGGACGAAACGTTAAAATCAACCTTGGTTATAAAACCCAAATAGCCACCAGTTTTGATATTAACGGATTATCAGATCTCAACGAAACTTTTATCTACCTCAACGTGGATAAGCTGAACAGTTCGCCAGCTGATCTTGAACAGTTACTCTCTCTTACTCAAGGAAAATCGTTGGAATTACCCGAAGCATTTAAACGACTCAGAACAATACATTATAAAGGTAATTTCACTGGTTTCTTAACAGATATGGTGGCCTACGGTAATTTTAACACATCATTGGGTAAAATTCAAACCGACATTGGCTTAAAGCTAAATGATGAAAACGAGTTTGTATTCTCAGGGAATCTATCCACCCAGCAATTTAATATTGGCCAACTGGCTAATGCAGAGAATTGGGTTAATGATGTATCGATGCGTATTGCGATCAATGGAAAACGAAAATCGGCTGATGACTTCAATGCCTTTCTGAAAGGAAATATTGACACCCTGACAATAAACAACTACAAATATCAGAATATCAGAATCAATGGTTTGTTTGCCAATGATAAGTTTGATGGTGATTTTCTGGTGGACGACCCCAACGGCCAGGTGGGCTTTAATGGAAAAATTGATTTATCAGGAGAGATTCCAAATTTTAAATTCAAATCGCAACTAACCGATATTAAGCTTGATCTGCTCAACATTACACAGCACTATAAAAACAGCTCACTTACGGGTGATATTGAAGCCGACTTCAGTGGCAAAGACATCAATGACATTGTAGGCTACATAAGTATCAATGATCTAGCATTCGCGGCTAATGATCAGCAATTCAATGTTGATTCACTATTGTTAATTTCGGTAAGAGAAGGTGATCGAAAGCGTGTTGTTCTTCAGTCTGATATTGCAGAAGGAGATTTGGTGGGCACCTACAATTTTAATCACATAACCAACACCATGAAGCAAACTCTGCTTCAGTTTCTTCCGGCATTTGAACCTAAATTGACAATAAAAGAAAAAGATATAAAGCGTAACGATTTTACATTTTCATGCACGCTTAAAAATATTAGTAAGATTATTAGTGTTTTGTTCCCTGGCACACAAGTGGCTGATAACGGACTGATCCTTGGCAGTTACAACTCAGATGAGGGAAAGATTAACCTGGAAGGAGAAATTGACTTTGTCAACTTCAATAACATTAAAATCACTCATCCCGAGATACATATCAGTACATCTGAGGATGATAAATTAATGGCAATTACTCGAATACATGAGTTAAATCTTAACGACATAAGTAGTTTTCAGAACTTAAGCTTGCACCAGCTAGCTTATCAAGATACGGTAGAAGCTAAAGTATTTTGGAATAACTGGGAAGATTATACCAACAGTGGCTCAGTTATCACAACGACTGCAATTAAAAGTCGTGATAACGGAATGTACGCAAGCATGGATATTTTGCCTTCGTACGTCATGGTGCGCGATAGCTTATGGGAGATACAACCAACCACAGCCTATTATCACCCGGATGGCTTCTCTGTTAAAAACTTCAGGGTATATCACCAAAACCAGGAAATCGGTATCAATGGTTTTGCACACAGGCATACTAAAGATGGCATTACTGTTCACTTGCAAAACATCAGTTTATCTGACGTAGTGGGCTATCGCGATGCAAAGCAAGTGCAATTGTCCGGATTTCTAAACGGAAGTCTGGACATCCAAAAGCTATACACCTCTCCTATTTTTAGTGGCGACCTCAGCATTAATCAATTCCATTTTAATAATGACAATATTGGTGATCTGAGTGTTAATGCACATTATCACCCTAACACCCATCAGATAGAAATCGGGACAGAGATTAATAAGGACGATCAAAAGCCATTAACCGGTAATGGTTTTATTAATCTGGCCAACAAACAACTTGAGCTCGACTTTGATACCGACCAGCTGGAAATAGGATTTCTAAACCTATATCTGAGCAAGATAATGCAGAACCTAAGCGGAACCGCCAGTGGCAAGCTTCAATTGACCGGTGCTTTTGATGCGCCTCAACTGCTGGGCGCTTTAAATATCAACAAGGCCTTTTTTGACGTCGATTTATTAAAAACAACCTATTCGTTAAAGGATTCTGTTTACTTTAAGCCAAACCTGATTGAGTTTAAAAACCTGCAACTATCTGATCGCAATGGAAACAATGGTTCATTTAATGGTACCATTGAGCACAGTGGATTCAGAAATATGAAGTACGATCTTACTTTACTAGCAAATAATATGCTACTGCTCGATACAAAATACACCGATAATCAACTGTATTACGGAAGTGTGTATGCCGATGGTAATATGAGTATTACGGGTAGTACAAAGGATTTAATCATTGACATTGCCGGCGAAACCAAAGAAGATTCCGAGTTTTTCATTCCACTGACAGACGACGAAAGCGCTGAAGAAAGCAACTTTATTCGATTTGTTGATCATACAAAACCAGAAGATAAAAAAGAAGATATTACAGTTGAAGATGAATACCAGATTGATTTGACCGGCATGACGGTGAGCATGGATATTGATATTACTACAGATGCCCGCTGCCAGGTGATATTTGATTCTACGGTTGGTGATATTTTAAAAGCCCGTGGAAACGGAAATATTCAGATCAAAATGGACAAAGAGGGTGGTATCAACTTCTTTGGCGGTTATAATATAGAAGATGGTGATTACATGTTTACCCTGCAAAATGTGCTCAACAAACGATTTGTGATCAACCAGGGAAGTTCCATCAATTGGGATGGTAATCCGTACGATGCCAACATTGACCTGAATGCCACCTATAAGCTGAAAGCAAGTTTATTGGAATTAAACTCTGAAATTGGTGATGCCGAAAATACCAGTCGTCGAATTCCTGTAAATTGTAACCTTTTACTCACCGAACGCCTTACCAAACCAAATGTAAAATTTGAGATTAAAACGCCATCTTCACAGGACAATAACCAGAATATAATTGATACATACATCAATACAGAAGAAGAAACCAACCGGCAAGTATTATCTCTGTTGGTATTAAACCGGTTTTATTCACAAGAAACCAGTTCATCGCCTGACAATAGTAATTCTTCAGGAAACAACGCGGCTTTGGTGACCACAACCGAGATGTTATCCAACCAATTAAGCCACTGGCTATCTCAAATCAGCAACGACATTGACATAGGTGTTAGTTATCGTCCAGCCAGTGAATTAACCGATGATGAAGTTGAAGTGGCACTATCGACCCAAATGTTTAACAACCGCGTAATTGTTAATGGTAACGTGGAATATGGGAATGATGAAACGCGCACGAATAACTTAATTGGCGACTTTGACGTGGAAGTTAAACTAAATAGCAAAGGCAGCCTGCGTGCCAAAGCCTATACGCGTACCAACAATGATTTATTCTACTCAACTAATTCTCCAACAACACAGGGTATTGGTGTTTCTTTCAGAGAGGAGTTTGATACCCTTGAAGAATTGATGCATAAATACTGGCTCAAGTTATCGGGCAAAGGCAAAGACGATAAAAAGGAGACCACCAAAGAGACTAAAGAATAAAACGATTCGTTAATTATTTAGCTTTATTCAGTAACTGTTTAAGTTTTATCCTTTGGCTTCTTTTAGTGACTTAAGTACGATAGTTATCGTACCTCACACTTCTGTGAAAATTCTTTGTATCCGTCTCCACAATAA
>DIYS01000248.1 GCA_002429115.1 Saccharicrinis sp. UBA6048
TTTTGACAACCTGAGGTGTTACCTACTTTTTATTATATGACGTTATATTTGAAATCATTACAAATAAAAAATGCCACACCTTCTGGCATGACATTTATAAAACATTACTTAAATCTCCCTATCGATGACTAATATCTCCGGCACCAGATTCATTTAACTGTTTGACTTCCGGCTCGCCATAATAAGTAATATCACTTCCCCCGCTGGCATCGGCAACAATTTCTTTAACGGCCCATACTATTGCATCAGAACCTCCTGAACTTGTAATTTTTACCTTTTGAGCCTTTAACTCTTTGGCATTAATATCAGATCCGCTACTGGCATTAGCGACTAACTGCTCTGCTGATCCTTTAATTTTAATATCCGAACCACCTGATGAGCTTAACTTCAAGCTCGTAACAGTTACATCCAGGTATAAATCAGAACCTCCACTGCTGTTTACTTTTAGTGCTTGGGTCAAAAAACTATTTTGACCATAGACATCTGAGCCACCGCTGGCTGTTATACCAATCAATTCTTCAAAAGTAACGTAAACTTTAGGATTTGTTGACTTACTCCAACTCCACCTTCCACTTCCTTTCATGTATATTTTCAAGGTATTTCCTTCTACAACGGTTTTAAGCCGATGGATATCGTCTTTTTTACACTCCACCTCTACATTAACCTCAGCTCCTTGACGCAGATAAAGATCAATACCCGATGCAACACTAATGTTGGTAAAGGCGTCGACAGTACGTGTTTCTTTCTCTTGCCCGTTAACCGAAGAAAACGAAAGCAATAAAATAAAAAGTAGTAAAGAATGTCTCATAGGCTTATTTTTATGATTTACTTTAAATACGACGCCTTTAAAAAATTATAAGTCACAGCGCACCTTAGCTTTTCTGCTTCAATCGTTTAAAGTAATCAGTCGTTGCACGTTTAACGTGGGGTGCCAGTATAATCGCCGCTATCATATTAGGGAATGCCATCAGTGCATAAGCCGAATCAATAAAAGCAATCACTACATCAATTGAAACAACAGCTGCCACCACAGCACTTAATACACTTAATACATTGTATATATTTCTCGATTTTGTCCCAAATAAATACGATGAACATTTATTGCCGTAATAAGGAAATGCAAACAGAGTAGATAAAGCAAAAAATATTACGCACAGAATCAAAAGATATGGACCATATAACGGAATAGCTTTATCAAAGGCCAATGCAGTTAATGTGATTCCATCTGCATCGGTCGTTTGCCAGACTCCTGTTACCAAAATGGCCAGTGCTGTCATTGTACATACGATCAAAGTATCAACAATTGGCCCAAGCATGGCCACCATACCTTCACGTACCGGCTCATTTGTTTTAGCAGCACCATGAGCCAAAGGAGCCGTTCCAATACCCGCTTCATTTGAAAATGCCGCCCTTTTTATACCTGTGATAATGATAATCCCAACAGCACCACCCAAAACTGCTTCCGCCTCAAAGGCATCGGTAAAAATAAGTTTAATGGCACTCCATAACTGATCAGGATGGGAAAAGATAATGTACAAAACAACCAATACATACAGCAACACCATAAAAGGTACCACACCTGCTGTCACCTTACCTATTCGCTTAATTCCACCGAAAATCACAAAGGACATGCACAATGCAATGACAATACCAGTTACCAAATCACTGGTAAAACCAGTTTCAACACCATTTGGCGCGAGTACGATATCGCGAAAAACCTGTGTTAGCTGATTACTCTGAAATACAGGAAATACCGCAAACATTGCTGCTACAGCAAAAAATACAGCCATGGGCTTCCACTTTTTCCCCAGACCTTCGGTGATAATGTACATAGGACCTCCCTGAATATCTCCCCTGTCGTCTTTACCACGGAACATAACGGCTAATGTACCGGTAAAAAACTTAGTGGAAACCCCTAGTACAGCACTTACCCACATCCAGAAAATCGCACCGGGACCACCAGCTGTAATCGCTACTGCTACGCCACTGATATTTCCCATACCTACTGTTGCAGCCAAAGCCGTTGACAAGGCCTGAAAGTGATTAATCTGGCCTGCTTCTTCCGGATTATCGTACTTACCTCGCAAGATATCTACAGCATGAGCAATATACCTGAACGGCATTAATTTGCTATAGATCATAAAAAAGAACCCGCCACCTAATAGCAGAACTAATAGTGGGGTTCCCCAAATAAACTCACTAAACTCAATGATTAAGGTTTCAAAATTTTTCATACTGAAAGTTATAAAAACTTAAGCAAGTTGCAACTATCCTATTCCAAACCATTTTGTTTTTTGAATGTTAGACAAACTAACAATAGCTTTCTTCACGTTTTTTAACGCGAATTATTGCATAATTTCTTTAATTGATCGTGAATTATATTTTAGATTTGCAATTCACGCTAAAACGTGTGATTATAGTAGAGTAAAAACAACTGTTAGTATAAATTTGCTTAAGCCAATAGCTTGTTATCATACACAAATAACAATTCAGGCTACTGACTTCTGCCTAATAACCGATTCTATTATGGCTGATTTTAAATACCAAAAGCCTTTTCCTATTCAAAAAGACACCACCCCTTACCGACTGGTAACGAAAGATTATGTTTCCACCATTGAAATTGATGGGCGGAAAATTCTGAAAGTTGATCCCAAAGGTTTGGAAGTATTATCAAAAGAAGCATTTTCCGATGTCTCTTTTTACCTTCGTCCAACCCATCTTCAAAAATTATCAAATATTTTGGAAGATAAAGAATCATCTGACAATGATCGCTTTGTTGCACATACCATGCTGATGAACCAGGTGGTAGCTGCCGAAGGTGAATTACCGACTTGTCAGGATACAGGCACAGCCATTGTTATTGGTAAAAAAGGTGAAGATGTTTACACTGGCGCCAACGATGCTGAGCACCTTTCGAAAGGCGTATTCGAAACTTATAAAGAAAGAAATCTTCGTTATTCGCAAGTTGTTCCTTTCTCTATGTTCGAAGAAAAAAACACAGGCTCTAACCTGCCAGCACAAATTGATCTATATGCTGAACAAGGCAATAAGTACGAATTCTTATTTATGACCAAAGGCGGTGGCTCAGGAAACAAAACCTTTTTGTATCAACAAACCAAAGCCTTGCTTACCGAGGAGAATCTGACAAAATTTGTTGAAGAAAAAATTAAAGACCTTGGAACCTCTGCCTGTCCCCCTTACCATTTGGCACTCGTAATTGGTGGAACCTCCGCCGAGGCTACTTTAGGAGCCGTTAAAAAAGCATCTGCCGGCTATTTCGACCATTTACCAACTGAAGGTAACGAAGGCGGACAAGCCTACCGTGATTTGGAATGGGAAGCAAAGGTTCAGAAAATTTGCCAGGAGAGCACTATTGGCGCTCAGTTTGGCGGCAAGTACTTCGTTCATGATGTACGCGTAATCCGTATGCCTCGTCATGCTGCTTCTTGTCCGGTTGGCTTAGGCGTAAGCTGTAGTGCTGATCGTAACATTAAGGCTAAAATTACCGAAGAAGGTATCTTTGTTGAAGAGCTGGAAAAGAACCCTTCTCGATTCGTTCCGAAGGAAGCTCCGCATATGGCGCCTGCAATAGATATTGACCTAGATCAACCAATGGAGGATATACGAAAAGAACTTAGCAAATATCCGATTAAAACCAGATTAAACTTATCGGGAACATTGATAGTTGCTCGCGACATTGCTCACGCCCGTATTAAGCAAATGCTGGATGAAGGCAAACCTATGCCTGAGTACTTTAAAAATCATCCGGTATATTATGCTGGTCCGGCTAAAACACCACAAGGCATGGCATCCGGTAGTTTTGGACCAACAACAGCAGGTCGCATGGACTCATATGTCGACATCTTTCAGAAACATGGTGGATCAATGGTGATGCTAGCTAAAGGAAACCGCTCACAGGCAGTTACTGATGCTTGTAAGAATAATGGTGGATTCTACCTCGGATCCATTGGTGGACCGGCAGCAATACTGGCCAAAAGCAGCATTAAATCTGTTGAAGTCGTCGACTTTGAAGAATTGGGCATGGAAGCTGTTCGTAAAATTCGGATTGAAAATTTCCCTGCATTTATTATTGTGGATGATAAAGGCAATGACTTCTTTGCCAAGCTATAAGAAACACTGGACAATAGAATATAAGTTGAGATGCGATTTTCGGAAGCAATAGCCGGGAATCGCATTTTTCTTTTTGTATATTGCCTCAAAGTGCTTATCATGAACCATATTTCTATCCAATATTACAAAAGTCCATTTGGTGAATTAATCATCGGATCATTCGAAGAACAGTTAGTCCTTTGCGACTGGAGATATCGTAAAATGAGAGATGCCATCGACAAAAGGTTAAACAAAGCACTAAACTCCCAGTACTTAGAAGAATTAACGCCAGTTATTAAACGCACCATTGATCAGGTAGAAGCATACTCCAGAAAACAATTAAAAGCCTTTGACCTTCCTTTACACTTAATTGGATCCGATTTTCAGGTTAAAGTATGGTCTGAACTTCTTAAGATTCCATACGGCCAAACGATTACCTACCTAGAACTATCAAAAAGAATCAATAACACGAAAGCAATCAGAGCAGTAGCTTCAGCAAATGGAGCAAACGCCATTTCAATCATAGTTCCTTGTCATCGAATAATTGGCAGCAATAATAAGCTTGTAGGCTATGCAGGAGGCTTATTATCAAAGAAGAAACTGTTGGATTTAGAAAATAACTCAAATACACAACTTTCAATTTTTAAATAAAACCCTACACACCTGATAATCTGCCCCTTACAGGCTTCAAGCTTTAAACAAATATTCCCCGTTTAATATTATACATTTGATTATCAGTTCTTTATAATTTTCACAATCATTTCAATCCGTAAGTACAATTACAGGTAAATTTCTGTAATAAATTTTTTCTCCCTGATTTACAAACACTTTCAAGACTTACAAAAACAAACCTATTGAAATATTTGTTTATTGAATAACATTTTACAAATCTTAGCACCACAATTAACAAATCATACTGACATACTTCTTAATTAGCTGATAATAAAGAACTATTTCAGTATTTTTATTTATAAAAGAATGTTATTAACTGTTTATATTAGTTAATATTTTGAAGATTTAAAGATGTTTTTCTCATAATTATTATACACTAAATCGAGTTTTAATTTCAATTTGTAAGCAAACCCAATTAACAGCACACAAAATGGAAGTAGTAAAATCAATGGTAGACATAAGCAAGTATGGTATTTCAAATGCAATTGAAATAATTTATAATCCTTCTTATGAAGAATTGTTTTCGGAAGAAACAAAATCAGAATTAGAAGGATTTGAAAAAGCATACATTACAAAAACAGGTGCAGTCAATGTTCTGACTGGCAAATTCACCGGTCGTTCCCCTAAGGATAAATACATTGTTAAAGACGAAATTACTAAGGACTCTGTTTGGTGGACATCAGAACATGCACCCAATGACAACAAACCAGTACCTCCTGAAACCTGGCAAACAATAAAAAAAGATGTATGTCAGCAACTTTCAGGCAAGAAACTATATGTGGTTGACACATTTTGCGGTGCCAACACTAATAGTCGATTGAAAGTTCGTTTTATAATGGAGGTGGCCTGGCAAGCACACTTTGTAAAAAACATGTTTATCAGACCTACTAAAGAACAACTGGCCAACTATGGCGAACCTGATTTTGTTGTTCTGAATGCCTCAAAAATGACCAATACCAACTGGAAAGAACAAGGATTAAACTCTGAAGTTTTTACCATGTTCAACCTTAGTGAGCGCATGCAAATTATTGGTGGCACCTGGTATGGTGGCGAAATGAAAAAAGGTATTTTTTCAATGATGAACTATTACCTGCCACTTAAGGGCATGGCATCGATGCACTGCTCTGCCAACAAAGGCAAAAATGGTGATGTAGCAATTTTCTTCGGCCTTTCAGGCACAGGAAAAACAACTCTATCTACCGACCCTAAGAGAGAGCTGATTGGCGATGATGAGCATGGCTGGGATAACGATGGAATTTTCAACTTTGAAGGCGGTTGTTATGCAAAAACAATCAACCTGGATAAGGATAGCGAACCTGATATTTACAATGCAATTCGCAGGAATGCGCTTTTAGAGAATGTTAGCGCAGACAATTCTGGCGAAATAGATTTTGCCGACAACTCAGTTACTGAAAACACTCGAGTTTCATACCCTATTAATCACATTGACAACATTGTTAAACCCATTTCTAAAGCAGGCCATGCAAATAAAGTTATATTCCTTACTGCTGATGCATTTGGTGTAATGCCTCCTGTATCAAAATTAAGCCCTGAACAGATGCAATACCATTTCCTTTCAGGATTTACTGCAAAGCTAGCAGGAACAGAACTTGGTATCAAGGAACCAAAGCCAACTTTCTCTGCTTGTTTTGGCGAAGCATTCTTATCGCTCCACCCAACGCAATATGCAAAAGAGCTGGTTAAGAAAATGAATGCACATAATACAGATGCGTATTTAGTAAACACAGGATGGAATGGTACTGGAAAGCGCATCTCTATAAAAGATACACGTGCAATTATTGACAACATTTTAGATGGATCAATTGAAAATGAAGAAACTAAGGTAATTCCAATTTTCAACCTGGAAGTACCAACTTCACTTCAAAATGTAAATCCTGATATCCTGGACCCAAGAGATACTTATAACAATAAGGAGGAATGGGAACAGAGAGCAATTGATTTAGCAAAGAAGTTTAAAAATAACTTTAAGAAATACACTGATAATCAAGAGGGCAAAGAGCTTGAAAAAGCAGGTCCGACTATTTAATCTCCACCATTTTATATACCAGGAAAGCACTTTGAATTATCAAGGTGCTTTTTTGTACATTTCTATTTTTCATTTGGCACAGTTATTGATAAGACTTGTTTGTAATTAATAACCAAGCAGGTTAGCTTTTAAACAAAGATTTACACTCTAGAGAAATATCGTTATTGATTGTTAAAAACGTAACCTTTATCAATTAAAACAGTACATTAGTCAAAATTACATTAAAATTGTATAGCTATGAATCTTAGAATTACATCAAAGGCGAAAAATAAGCAGATTACATTTTTAATTGCATTGGATAACTTCATTACGAAACGCAATAACAACCAGGCGACCAATATACTGCAACGTTTAAATAAATATATTGCTCGCAAAAAACCTGAATTCAGTTTTATTGCTAAAGAAGGTCAGGGTAATTGCGTAGAGTTATACAACGACAATAATCTGATTGCTTATTACGCATAATCTTAAACACTGGTGGTTTTCAGAGTATAATTAGATAAAACGGAGCTTACCCA
>DIYS01000200.1 GCA_002429115.1 Saccharicrinis sp. UBA6048
TTCTATCCAGTTGGTGAGCAGCATCATATAAAAGTCTTGTTTCTCCAGTTTCATCGGCATCAATGATAGCCATTAATTCAGCATGTCTGTTGATATTCAACATGTGCTTAGTTGCTTGTAGTTTGCTTATATATTCAGGCACCATAATTATTGGTTTAAAAATCCATTCTCCTGTTGACAAGTCTTTTTGCCAATCAAAGTAATCATCCAGCGAAAACGGTTCAGTTCCATCTGTTTGATATTGAAACTTATCAATATTCTGACTTGATATTGAAGTAATCTTTCCTTTACTGTTTAGATTATATCCTAGCTTCATGTCAATTGATTTGTGCAAAAATGTGCTAAACGATTCGGCATTGAGTAAAAGCCAAAATCGGGTTGTACATCATTGTCAGGGTTAATAATTATCAATCTCTGTTGGTCATATAATGCCACATCATCAGCTCTAACAATAAATACTTTTGAATAGTCAGATACTGTTACTCTTGATAACCTAGATATTGCATTTGTTCCAGGGAAATTACTACTATCACCAAACCAATATTTTATTGATTCTTGTGAAGTGTCAATATTGGCTTTTAAAATTGAGTAGCTTTGATTGTATGCATCAATTGCAACAATTATATTGTGAGCTGGCGAACCAATAACATCTTTTACCGAATGATATGGACTATACCTGTCATTTAAACTACCTAAACCTACATTAGTATCAATTTTAAAACGATTACAAATCGTTACGCCTGAATAATAGGCATATTTTCTATCGGGGATTGACGGCAATACCCAACCATATATTTGACTTGGCGATAGATTTGAATAATTTCTATCATTAGTGTAATCTATCTCCTGTTCTGAAAAAAAACGTTTTGAAGCCGCTATATAAGCAAGGTTTCTTGCAGCAGTATTTATGATTACTGAATTTGATGGGTAATGAAGGTTTGGTGTGTTTGTGTTTAAATCAATCTTACAACCTTTGAAGTAGGCATTACTTCGCACATATGCTATGTTTGTTTCATAATCATAGGATACAGAAATTGGATTGTAGGTATTAGAGGTTACCCCATTTGTATAGGCATCTTTAGTTGTACCATCTAAATTCCAAACTTCATCGTTAGGTTTAATTCTACAAATTTGACCATAAGACCTATCACCATTAGAACCGGCTTGACAAATTATGTCACCATCACGTTCCATAAAACAGAACTGCCATGTTGAATTATATCCATCATTAATAACAGGCAGTGCTATTGTTTTTATCAAAGGATCTGTTTGCCAAGCTCCATTGCCTAAATAATTAGCTTCTACTAGTAAAGATGCATCTAACTTATACATGCAATTACCTGTATCAGAAATACAATATAGGTAACGGCCTTCGCCAAATGAATTTGGTAAGGCATTATTTATTTTGCTAACCTCAAGCTGACGACAGTAAACTTTCACCGTGGCGATACCTGACTGAGTGCGAGTGATTGATGCATTGTAGAATGATTTATTAATTAGTTGCTTACCTATTGGATCAGCACTATCTATCAATACCGTATCGGCATTGGTTGACTCTATCTTATAGACCTCTCCTTTGCCTTCCGCTTGAAATGTTGAACTATTTACAGAATCAGAACTAAAAGCTAACTCGTAAATAACATCACGACCTTTGTAAACTATCTTACTCATTCCCATTATGCAATCTCCCCTCTAACTGTGAATACTTTGTTTAATGTGTCTCCTGATACTTCCAGGTAATCGAATGCAGCAACATTATCACCAATGGTATAAACCGTACCATCGCTTTTCTTGATGGTAACAGTAAGGCCATCCTGTGCAGTAATGGATGTTACTTTAAAAGTCTCATCCAGTGTGATAATGCCAGTATCAGTAGTGCTTTCAATCTTAAAAGACTCTTTAAAAATTTTGTAAACACCTCCTGAAGAAACAGCGTTAGAACTACCTTTGGTTGGTATAACATCAACAGTGATGTCACCTCCGCCTGAGTTTTCAGCCAGCTCATCCAACTCCTCTCTCAACCCCACCACGTCATCAATGGTCATTTCACCAATAGTAAAGCCCTGGTATTTCCAATGGTCAGGGTGTGTTTCAGGGTTTTCACCTGCCGGAGCGTCTTCAGTCAATCGGTAGAAGCCTTCTACCTGAAATTGTGGGTCGGAACTACCAGGATTACTAAAGCTTACATATTCGGCTCGCTGTGCATCATACACATAATTCTTTGCCGGATCGTACTGGCCTACCTGATCAGGATCTACTGCATCCTTTTTGTCTACCTTGGCATCCAATAGCTCCTGTAAGCCGTCAATCTTAGCTGATGGGATATCTTCATCCTTATGCCAATAACTATCCATCCAGTGCCAAAACTGAGTAGAAAGCGGCTTGGCCTTGGTGGTAAACCAATTTTTAAGCGTGTTAATGGGTTGTACTGACATACTTATGCTTTAATGATGTAATACATAGCAATAGATGGCTGACGGTTTTCGTGTGCCTGATCGCCTCCGGTGGATTCAGTTTCTCTATCCTGTCTTAAATACTGCCCGGCTGTATCTTGTCCGGAGGCATTATTTCCAACACCCTGCCAATCGTAGGTATGTGTATGCGAAGGCATTTCATCAACCGTTAGTTGGTGGCTATCTTCACCCACCTTTTGCCCAACGCCATAGCCATTACTAAGGTTAGGCGTACCTACATTATTATCGGATGTTGCACCTATTGGCACACGTCCGCCCAGGTTAGGCAAATTAAAGGTATCAACACCGTTGCCACTGCCGTACTTGATACCCACCTTAGCAAACAATTCGGCATATGTTGTGCGTGATACTGCTGAACCGTCGCAAATCAACCACCCGTCAGGCTTATTGGTTTTAAGCCCTGCCCATTGCATCAGCATGCCTGTTTGAACCACCGCCGTAGGATCTACCAATGCTTTGCCTACTTCCTTATCCACTTTATCCTGTAGTGTGGCTTTGGGTGTTATGCTAGCCCATGCTACATTTTCATCGGAGTTGGAGCTTGTGCCAAACTGAGCACGGAAAGATATTTGTTGCCTTACACCAGCATCCACATTAACATCAGTGGTTACTTTTACTATTTGCACATTGGTGGTAATGGTTCCTCCAAGAAAAGGCATCAGCTGTCCTTTCAAAAACATATAACCAGGAGCCGCACTTGATCCGGTTACCTCACAGCCTGAAACTATAAAGTTGTCGCCACCTAAATTACCAAGCTGCTCAAATATGGCATAAGCGGCTTGCATAAAGGCAAGCGAGTTGGTTGTTAAAGGAAAGTCCCTGGTATTATCTAAAGTTAGTTTATCCATAGCTTTTTTAGTTAGTAGTCAGTAGCAAGTAGTCAGTAGAGATGATTTACATGATGTAAATAGTCTTATGTCTTGATACTTATGTCTTATGTCTGTTTTATTAAATATTTACAACTACATCAAATCGTTTTCCGGCTAACTTGTAATAATCCACCAAGGCTTTAAGCCGGTACATATCGGCCTCGCTGAATTGATAAGGTATGTTTACTATAAAATCATAAGAGCCGCCAAAGTAGGCACTGTCGTTATGAATGATTAGTGGGTTAACATCGCTGTCACGATTAATTATTAAGGCATTGCCGTCGGTATCGCGGTTGATGAGTGTCACCACTTCGCCGCCTGCATCAGATATGTAGATACGACGTAATGAGATGTCGAAGGCATCATTTAACACTGCTTCAATTGACCACACTTGCGAAGTATGAGCCAACTTATATCGTATGTCCGCTTCATAATTCTGAAGTAAGTTGAACAAGTACACAACAGGAGCCAGTACTGAGCGGATAAAGCTAAACACAGTGGCCACACGCATGCGCAATGGCAACAACAGTACTACAAACCTATTCCAGTTAATTTCCATCATAAGCGCGATAATTAAGCGTTAGGTTTTCATCTTTAACCACCATATAACCGGCATACGGCTTCACTTTGGCATCAATCACACTCCAATCATTATTGGCATATTTACTTTCGGCGGATAGTGTATTAGGTAAAACAACACCGCTTGTCACCTGTAAAGCATCCTCCAAGGCCAGTATGGTAAACTCTCCATTAAAAGGCAGGTTCTTCAGGTAATTCTGTACTGTTTCTTTAGCCGGTTCGCCGCTTCCATCAATGGCAGTTCCATCGGCATTCAACACCTGGGCATCATACCAAATATCAATGACCAATCGAGCGTCATCACCTTCCTCACTAATGTTATTAACTACAACACCTGCGTCTTTTGTGGCCTTTATATAGGCCGTAAAGGCTGTTATTTGCTCAGCACTCAAAGGAGCCAACTCTCCATTAACCAGGCGAGCCACTTTAATGAACAGCACGCCGTTAATCTCATCAACAGCGGCATAGTCAATCACCTGTTTGCTTTCATCAATCACGTCGTACTTTCCGGTAAGTGGATTGATGGTGTCTCCATACTGAAAAGCTTTAGCCAAGTCAACATACCATTGGCGGTTGTGCGTTAAACGCGCATTAAGCGCAGCATCGACATAGGCTTTTAGTGTATCGTATAGCGACTCCAATACAAATATGGCCGATGCCAGTATGTAAAAAAGGATGCTTTCAAAACTTACCTTTGCAAACTTGCTATCAAAATCATCACCAACAGCAAAGCCATAATAAGTAGCCATTGTAGGGTTACTCATAAAGTCGGTGCATATTCCTGCTTTTATTTCTGTTACTGTTCTTGCCATGTGTTAGCTTACTATAAAATCTACTTCAATAGCCCAGTAGTCGATACCTTCTAATACAGGAACTGAATCATCAGATTCGGTACTGGTAGTTTCAGGCACTATGCCTTTGCTTGAGTAATAATTCACTACATCGTTATCAATCACGGATGGTAATTCAAGTTGCTGCCCTGGAGTCAGGCGCTCGGTAATTGAAAGGCCGTTAAGTATGGCCAGTTCCATTACTGATTCAAAGCTGCCGCCTTTCTCAATAGCTACATCAAACAGGCTTTGTTTCTCGCTTACACGCACGCCTGTTTGTCGCTTCAGGTCATTACTCCAGTAGATGACTTCAATGTTTTCATCTTGTGAACTTGCACTTTCGGCAAATGTAGCCGGTGCTACATTCATCTTACTGAAGTAATCGGCAACCTTACTATTCCATTGTTCAGGCAATTCAAGTGACGAACCAGGAGCCAACTCATCGGTTAAAGACAAGCTGTTTTCCATGGCCAATAAAAAAGCAGCTTCAGGTGAACCTAACTTTTGAATGGCTACATCGAAAAAACTTTGTCGCTCGCTTGATTTGAAACTTGCCATAATTGCCGTTTAAATACTGTTTAAATTGAATTGATGCCCTTTTGCTCGTGTGTGAATACTATTTTCTTATTTGATAAAGCCAAAACGCTTTAAAATGAGATATGCGAAAATCAACATGCCAACACCCAATAAAAGCAGCAGCCACATAAAGGTTTTTGGCTTCTTTACTTTGGTTTTAGAGTCGATTGCAACCGACGTACTGGATTTAGAGTCCGTTTGGTCAGTATGTAATTGCTTAAAGTCTGTTGATTTCAAAGAATCTTTAAACTGTCTGACATCCTTTTTTGTGTTGTTTACCTTAGTTGTTTCCTTGTAAGTAATGCGCTCAGGGTATTGCTTGCCGGTTGAATCGGGCTTACTCAAGACAACCGTCATCTCATTAACGACAAGGCTGTCGCTCAGCTCTGTTTTATCTTCAAGTACATTATTAACTTTTACCTGACTAACGCTATCAGTAGCTATCTGTACATCGTTGTTTTGAATGCTTTCAGTATCGGACTGTATTTGTACTGTTTCTTTAACTGTTTTGCATCCGGTCGCAACTAACATAGCCGCTAGCATTGCAACAGCAATATTTTTACAATTAGTTCTCATTGTGAATTTGTTTAATTTGTTCAACCATTGAATCAAGGTTCTCTGGAGTAATTTTATCCAGGAGCTTCACCATTTTATTATTGACCGTGGTCAAACGCGAAACCGCACGTCTTAAGCTTTCAACTTCCTTTCGCATTTGTTCAGTCATCAATTCATTTTCTTTCCTGGAGGCTTCCAGTTCTTTGCGCAGGTTTTCTGCCATTTCGCGCCAAATGGTTATGGCTTCCTGTACATTATCAAGCTCAGAGGCTTTGGCCTCGGCGCTGGCTTTCTTCTTTGTTGCACGCAAAGTCACCAATGAACCGATGAGGCCACCCCCTAAGACAAGATTGAGAATAAGACTTACGAGTTCCATGTGTGAGGTATTTTATTGTTACTTCTTAAACTTTTCAATTACAGAAAGTGCGCTTTGCCCTCCGGTTAAGGCTGCAAAAACATATATCAAGTTGCTATCAACTTGCCCCCCTTTAGCTTTTACAACTACCATAGCAATTAGTACCAAGAATGATAAAATAGCGATGATTCGTTTATGACTGGTATCACTATTACCGCTTATTATATTTGAAATAAAGCTTCTAACACTTGTAAATGCACTTTTCATTGTGTCGTATTTTAAAGTTTTATAATATCTGTTTAATTCCGATCGACTCAAGCCATTTTTGTACATCAAATGATGGACAAGCTTTACCAGGATTTAAGTAGTTATGCCCAACGATTAATACATCAGGGAACTGTTTATGGAATGCCAAAACAGCATCTTTCATTGCTGTAATTTGAGCATCAGTTCGCGTGTCGCATCCTTTGCCGCCAACATAAACCCAATGTTCGCTAACCGAATTATAACCGGCAGCACCGTTGGTAATTTCCCAACCTTCTACATAACCATCACTATAATTTGGGGCTAACTGTAACTGAGTACCATCCAGTTGAAACATTAAGCGATAACCAACTTTTCTCCATCCGTTACCTTGGGGTTTTGGTGCAGTATGCCATTGAATAATTTCATCGGCGGTAACTTCACGACCGGCTGGTGTATCAGTACAATGGATTACCAAGTATTTTAATTTCTTCATCACTCTTCAGTTTTAATATTTTTATTAATTCGTTTTTTATAATCCTCATAGTTGATACCTGCACGCTTAAAGTGTTTATCTATGCGAGCATCAATTTGGGATGGGCTGTACTTCCCTCTAATGAACTTTGTCAATCCTGGACCCAAGAGAGGATCTTCTTTTAACTCTCCCGGACTCATCTCAAGTACCAGCGCTGCACATTGGTCGGTATTGTCACCAACGACCAAGCCGCTAACGATTTTACCGCTACTGTCAAGTTTTGGTCTAATCATCAACTCATAGTTTTTATCAATTAAAATACCGTCCATCAGTGCGTAATTTTGTCGTTCTCAATCTTTGAAAAGTCACCAAGCTCTTTCCCTGTAACAGCAGTTTTTAACGCTGTTTGCAATGCACTTGGACTTCCGTTCCCTGGTTCCATTATCTGTGAACCTTTAAACACGTTTAGTATGGCCTCCAGAATAGCATTGTTTTTCTCCAGGTTCTCAACCAATGTTGGTGTAATTGTTAAACCACCATTGGAACCGCCGTTGAATTGGATTAGCTCCGCTTCATCGGCATAAAGCAAAAAGGCCGTTGCCTCATCACCTTCAACTATTGCTATCAGGCAATCGGTATTTAAAACCGGTTTAACTACCGTAGTTGTCACACCCAACAGTACATCGTGATAGGGTAAGTCATCACTATCGGTAGCGATCATAGTTTGTTCATCCCAGTTAACAGCGGTTGCTGTCACCCATCGTAAGGTTGCTTTTATGCTACTGTTTAAATGTTGTTTAAACAGCTGATCAAACTTGTCTAATTCACTTACTAAAGTCATACAGCCATATCTCCCAGTTTGCACGCTTGCCTGTATTCTCCAGGCATGTATGTTTTTGTTACTGCATCGATGTAATACAAACCATCCTTTTCAGGATAGAGCACACTGTTTAAATTCATTTTCATGCCATGCTGAACGCGTGGCACTCCAAAGAGCGTGACATCACCATCCAAGCCCGGTTGTTTGGCTTCGTTGTAAATCTTCTCAGCTTCGCGCTTCATTTCAGCCTCACTAATTTCAATACCGCTTAGTTCCTTGGTTAATCGCTTACCGGCTCCTTTATCTCCAAACTCAACCTTCAGCTTTTTACCTTTCTTGCGAATCAGGCTAATGACTACCATTGTATCCTCAATAGCTTTTTGCTTCAGGTTATTATTTGGCGTACTTTCTAGCAGAATATCAACCGGGTTTAATCCGCTTTTGCTTTTACTAAATGCATGAAGCTCTTTGCCAATAAACCAACTGTGGATACCTTTCTTTTTTAGCTCCTCCAGTATTTGACTCGAGGCCATGTTTGAATAACGAACATTACCCAATAGCTGACCATCATTACAAACTACTTTATAACCTGGAGCAATCGCCTCGAGTAATTCCTTCAGTGTGCAATTCTGTTTACTAACACTAACCGTTTGGCGTTTCAACTTGTACATTTCATCTTCGCAGCTAATCACCAAAGGAATACCAGCAGGTACTTTGCTGACATAGCCCGAAAACTCAAGCGCAAGATTACCATCGTAACCAAGCCATATTTCAACCGGATCACCTTCACGAAACCACTCGCTTACTTTCATCCGGTCAAAGTCCTTTACCTTACGTGGAATAACTACTTCTGCCGTGTCAGTCAGTGTTTGCCAGCTGCTTTCAATCCTGCACTCACTGAACCTTCGGATTGCAAATACCTGACGGTCATTATGAGCCGGAAACTTTATTAATCCTGATTGAACGTAAGTGCTCATTGCATTCCTCCTGTTAATAGTAAATCTTCATCACTCACAGCCTCAATGCTGTATTGCATCATATTCGGTCGACCTTGTACAGGCTTAAAGGATAAGCTTTCTGTAACTATTCGTGTAATATTCCTTTGCGCAAACAACTGACCTTCCACATCAATACTACCGGCTATCTCATGAAACTTTTGTAAAGCTTCCATTTGTTCAGCTACAGTCTGCTGAGTGTATGGGTTGTATTTGTCAGGCAGAATAATACCATTGATTGAGATATTCCAATCACTCAATGCGTATATTTCCTTAACAGTTCCACCGCCGCTAGTTGGTGTTTTTGTAACTGTTTTAGGCCTGTCAAAGTCTACCATACTGGCCAATGGCATCAATAAATCGTCATATTCCTGAAGAATTATTTCCCCCGTATAATCCCAAGTATTATATGGTCCTCCTTTTAACCAAAAAGCGCCAAAGGACTTCTGACCATAACGCACAGGCGCATTTTCATACTCAAGCTCTTCCTCAACTTCAACATCGGTATAAGCAGCTAGCTTCTTTTTGTAATCAAAAAACCAGGGTAAGTAGACAGGCGTTTCAACGTGGTAAACCTCGCTCAATAGATTGCCTACGTAGCCAATGTCTATGGCCTCGCGATTGTTTGATATGTTTGTTTTGAAATCTGTCATACTTACATACTGGCTGCGACCATACTGTCGCTTAGTTTATCATTCAGTGCTCTTACTACCTTTTCTGCAATGCTTTCAAACTCGCTTTTGTCAGTACCGGCACTTATGGTGAAGTAGTTTTTTACATCTACCTTTTGCGTAATTTGCTTAATAGAGCCACCTCCGGAACCTTGCAAGCCTCCTTTTGATTTAGCTGAAGAACTGCCGCTAGTTAATTTTGTAGGTGACAGAACCGGGCTAACCTTCTCAATAGGAATACCACTTGCACCGGAAGGACTTGGACTACCATCAGGAGTAAGCTCAGGGTCAACTACTGGGTTATCCTTTCGCCAACTTTCTGCACCTTTAGCAGCTCCTTTGGCATAGGCTTCACCCATTGCAGTACCATACTCAACAGCGGCATTTTTTATGCCGCCAATTGCATCAGCAAAAGCATCTTTGAAACTAAACTCGCTATCAAACCAGTTCTTTGGATTGAACACCTTCTTAATCAAATCCCATATTGACATGAGTATTTGATTTATGAACTTATAGAAACCGGTGAATGCGGTTTTAATAAACTCCCATACACCCATTAATACTTTTCTGAAGGTTTCTGAAGTTTTCCAAAAGAAAGCTCCTAAGGCAATTAGCCCGGCGACAATTGCAGCAATCCAACCAATGATAGGAATATTCATAATAGCAACGCCTAAGCCTTTAGCCGCCGTACTCATCATTGCGAAGCCGCTCGATGCAAGTGTACTTCCCCAGGTAACCAATTTGCCTATAACCGGCATTGTTTTTAAAGTGGCAAAAAGCATCTTAATACCTTTGCCTGCATTAGCCATATTTGCAAATACTGTAACTGCACCGGCCAAACCATCAACAAAAGGCGTAACTTTCGATGTGACATCAAACATGCCAATAGCCAAATCATTAAACCAGGCTTTTGTACGTGCCATGGTTTCGTTGTAACCACTCATGATTACATTGGCTTGTTCGGTGGCCGTGTTGGTTCCTACAATTTTTCCCTGAAGCTCCTCAACAAATTCGATATTGTCGAGGATAGTATTCACCGCATTTTGGTTCTCAGTTCCAAATATCTGGGCTATTAAAGTCGCATCCGCTTGAGCTTTCTGCAGCTCCTTTAAACGGTCAATAAATGGAAGCGATTTGTCTGATACGATATCGTAATTGATACCTAAAGCTTCAATCTTCTCGAGAGCTGCTTTGGGTATTACATCAGAACCAGCCATTTTACCTAACATGTTTCGAAAACCCACACCTGCCTCAGAGCCGTAGATTGTTCCTTTACCCATAGCCTGGATAACAGCATTGGTTTCGGCAAAAGACAAGTTCGCATTATCAGCAGCTTTACCGGCCTGCTTAATACTTTGAGCAATTAACGGTACTTCAGCAGAACCTTCTTTGGATGCAGCGGCCATGATGTTCATTTGTTCTGTCATCAATTGCGCCATCTCCATTGGATCTTCAACATCAGAACCAAACTGAAGCATTGAACCGGTTAGGGCATTCATAGCCCCAACGGCATCACCTTTCATTGTTTTACTTAATGTGGCAACGTTTCGCCCCATCAAATCAAGAGCATCACTGTTTTGTGCAATATCAGGCCCAAGTTTGCCCAGGATACCCTTGTAACTTTCAAGCATGGCGGAAGCATCACCGCCAAAGTCTTTAGCCGTAGCCCGGCCTTTATCGCCCATTTCCTCCAGGGCATCACCACTAATGCCGGCAATGGCCTCCAGTTCTTTCAATTGAGCATTAAAAGCAGCACCAGGCTCATTAATTTTATTAAACTCATCGGCTATATTGTTGACTGCATCACTGATAGCATACAAGTCAATAGCTGACATTTCCTCAAGCTCATCCTTTGTATCATTAGCAGCACCACCAACACCTTCCACAGCTTCAGCGGCTTCATCGCTTGCGCTAACGATGCCCTTCATTGGTGAGGTAATTTTATCCACCAATTCAAGTATCCACTGTGTTGTTGTCCCCATGTTGCTTGAATATTTCTGAGATTGCAGCCATAAAGGCCGCTTTCATATTTAAATGCTTGAGTTTATTGAGGTGTAAATGTTCGGCGTAGAGTTTACACCAGGAATCTTCATTCAGTGTGTCGGGGTCGATGCCATATTCCTTGCGGATTATGGCATCAGCCGACCGAATAAAGTCTTTATCATCAATTAAATGCTTCTCTACGCTTTTGATAAAAAAGATTTCGCCGGGGAAATCATCGCCTTGAGCTTGGTAACAACACCCATAAAGACTATGCCATCATCAAGCTCATCCATGTCCCCGTCTACCACAAGGTTTTTAATAGCTTTTTCTGCGAAGTCATCTATCTTCCCATCTTGAGCTAATGGAAGAAGCATCTTTATCAATCCCTTATCAGGGCGTTTGACAAGGAATTGATATTGCTCACCATCCTCTAAAATAGTACCATTAAGATGCGTTAAAGATTTAGCTGCTTCAATTTTAGTGTTATCATCCTTAAACTGAGTCAGGTTCTCAAGTGGTTTTAAACGCCTCTCCAGCGATAGCTTTTCATTGCCCACAACATCCGGGTCTATGTTTAAAATGCGCATATTTGCCTTATCCTGCTGAGTCAATTGGTCAATGTCATACACTGGAGCTTCAACAATCACGGTAATGATTTTAAGCTTGCCATGTTTGACCTTGAGTTGTTGAATAAGTTCCGGAGTAATCTTTGAACTCACAATAAGAGGAGCCATTGCCAGTGCTTCACCATTCTCTTTTACAAATTGAACAGCTGTATTAAGTTCAACATGAGATACCGCATGAGCGGTGATTGTGATAATAAATAGAGCCGTAAGGCTTAGCAGTATTTTAATAGTATTTTTCATCTTAAATTAAGTATTTAAACTGTGATTAAACATTCCAAAGAATCTTGCCTAAGACCAATAATTCGGCTTTGTAAGCAATGGTTTTATCACCTTGCTTAACTGCAATACCACGGCCTTTAATTTTGGCAACAAACGTATCTTTGATTTTAAATCCATCGTACTCATATTCCACTACAATAGGAAAAGGAGCAATCTGATGCATCCCATGACCTGGAGGTAATGATTTTTGAAGCCCGTTCCACTCTTCATTATACAACGAGATTGAAGCTTTTGCCTCGTAATTTCCTTCGCTGTAGCCAATAGGGTACATGCCCTGACCACGAACGACATCCATTTCAACATTATCATCATACTCAAGCTCGTTGATACCTTCAACGTCGCGTCCAAGCATGTTAACTGTGATTGAGTTCCATCCGGCCATTTTGCCGAACTTGTTTATAATTGTGCTTGCTGTTGACATGTGTTAGATTTTATCAGTTAAACCAAGGTCTACATCAAACTCATGCACAACTTTACCAACTACCACCTGAGCTTTTACCTTCAAAGGCGTTGTTTCGCTAATTGCCTGAACTGGATTGATGTAAACATCTCTACCATCAATATTACCAGCTGACTCCATTGGCTCCAGTGCATTCATTACTGATTGCTCAGCACCCGATACCCATGTGCTTTTAAGTTGACCGGTTGCCGGGTCAGTTGGCACTTTAGAGCGTACACGTGGAATCAATGTTTTGCGAATAATGCGAGCAGCTTTATTCCAAATACTATTGAAGTTGAAATAAGCGTAATCACTGGCTTTATCTACAGCTGTTGGACAACCGTTTAAATAAAAGCCCGGATACTCAGCAAATGAGCCTACATACATCCAACCTTTGGCAGTCAGACTCTTTTGCTCAGCTTCTGATAACGTACTGAACTTTGTTCCATCGCTTAGAGCAGCAGACAACCAATAACCCAATTGCTCACTACTCAATGAGTAATTTTCTTCACCGCGTCGATTTCGTGGTTTTTGCTCAATATCTACAGAACCCAAATCTTCATGAACGGCACGAACCCCGACCGAACCTAACACAGTACCAACCGCAGCACGTTTGGCGTATTCAGCTTTCAAAGCAGCTACAGCAGGGTCTTGAGCAGTCACATAACTGATATTAGGAGCTGTTACGGTTCTTAAATCAGGATAATTCGCATATCCTACGGTAATTGCAGCTTCAACACCTTCAACAAAAATGCCGTCAATCAGTATGTGTTCGCCCGCAAAGTCATTCACCAAACCTTGTAAGGCCACAGATTCAGTTAAGCCAGCAGAAACCAATGTGTTTAATCCTGCTATTCCAAGAACATTGACATCTTTAATTGAACGAATAGCCGCTTTTAAATCAGCATCGGCAACTAATGCCGAAACAGTAGTTGTTTTATTAACCGGAATAAGGTAAAACTTGCTTTCCGGAGCGAGCCTGAACATCTCCGACAAATGATAATGAACTAATTCAGCATTAGTATTATCGGTCGAAGCGGTGATGCCCATGTTTTCAACAGTACCGATGTCCAGTAGCTCATAAGCCGTGTTATAGGCCAATGCACCTACGAGTGTCATACCGCCAATCAGACAGATAACACGGTCAGTCTCAGATGTTCGTCCGAGACCGCCATTTAGTTTATTTATACTTGCACCTTTAAAGCTCATTATTTAGCTTCTTTAAGTTCATTAATGCGCTTTTCGGCAGCTTCAAGAACAGTTTTGCGCTTTTCGCCTTCGTTCTCAGCCTTCAGGATAGCTTCAACAGCTTGCAATTCCTTTGCAGCTTCAATTACTGCAATCAGTTCTTTGGCTGTTTTTGCATCATCACCTTCTGAACCGTTATCCTTTAACGCTTTCAACTCCTGAATTTGCTTTTCAGCAGCTTCAAGAACAGTTTTACGCTTTTCGCCATTGTTCTCAGCCTTCAAAATAGCTTCAACAACCTTAACCTCTTTTGCAGCTTCAATTTCTGCAATTAGCTCTTTGGCTGTTTTGCCTTCATCATCTTTAGAAGTGGTGGTTTTATTTCTCTTCGAAGCTTTTGCTTCTTCCTCCAATTCATCGCGAGTAAAGCGAGCAATTGAAAGCTCTTTACCGTAACGGTTTTTAACAGCATGGTTCTTAACGGCAATCTCATTTTCATCGGTAATAAAGGCCATGCCATCCGATGTAACTGCAACTTTCTTAGCCTTTGGATAGCGCTCAAGAATATCAGCTGCTATTGCCTTTTTTTGTTCTTTATTTTTTGTTTTCACAATACTTTATTTAAGAGTGAAAGAATACCCGAACCTTGACAACTATCAAGGTTCGGTTAATATTATAAACCGCTGACGATTGCACCTACTGCATAATCTTCAATGCGGTCAATCATACCGTATGTTTGAGTACGGAATGTTGATTTTGGATCAGCTGACTTTGTATCCTGAGTCTCCGGAGTGTAAAGGATTTTAACCTTTTCAATGTGCTTAACAGTGTTAGGCGCATAGAAGAACAATGAAGCGCGGCGGTCAGTAGCTGTTAAAGCAGCACCTTTAGCCAGTTTATTACCAGTGTTGTCATATGCCAACACGGCATTGTTGCTAAAGAATTTGAAGCCCATGATTGACATCACCTTACCAGTCTTAGCATCAAAGAAGATATTCTTATCAGCAAAGTACTGTGCACTATCACGGTCTAAAATCAAATCCGTTTCGTGCTCTGGACAAAGAATCATATATAACTCTTTCATGTTCGGTAAGTTCAGGTTCTTAACAAGTTCCAGGAACTTCACCAAATCGGCAAAGGTCATACGTAAACGTCCGGTTCCATCATCAGCACCAGTTGTACGCATTACTGGCATATCAGCACTTGAACTATCCGAAGGAGCCAACTTCCACATGATATGGTCACGGATACCCATTTTAAAGGCATCAGCATGCTTCACGCGAACAGCAGAACGCTTATCGTAGTTTAAATAGCGGATTTCAGCATCATCTACTTCTGTTGGGTCAGTATCATACTTTTCCCATTCAATAAATGTCTTTTTGCTATCCATTTTCTTCGCAACAAAATCGGCAGTATTGTCAACATGAAAACCAACATTGTTGATCAGCTTATTAAAGCGAATACCGTCAGCTGTAACGGCTGATTTTGGAGCGGGCTTTAGCACACCTACAAAATCATCATTGTAATTTTTGAACTCCACCAATAATTGAGGAGCTACGAACTGGTTTAACCAGGCACCATCAGTTTGTACAGGCATTGTTTAATCCTCCTTACTTTATGTTATTGCGTTTCTTCCAGTCAGCAAACAATGCACTGTAAGCTTCCGGGTTCTTATCCTCTAATTCGGCCAACACATCAGGGCTTTCGTCCTGTAGTTGTTCAAATGTTTTTCCCTGGTAAGTTGCACCTTTACCATCAGCTGAAGGCTTAATTTCAGCAGACAAAGGTTTTACTACAGGTGACAAGCCATCTAAAACAGCTTTAGTTCCATCAAAGTCCTTTTCTAACAACCCTTGCCAGTTGGCACGAGCATCAGCTTTGATTCGTTTGTCATTCTCTGCCTCATCAAGAACTGCCTTAATTTTGGCTTTCTTGTCTTGTTTGTCCTTTTGCTCTTGTTGAGCCTTTAGGGCATCGTAACCGGCAGCTTTTTGCGCATTAGCTTGAATACGCGCATTCACTTGCTCCTCGGTTGAATTGGCATCCATACCAAGAGCAATAGCGGTTGCTTTTACATCCATGTCATTAGAATTTTTGGGAGTAATATTTACTTTAGCCTCAATTGGCGAACCGCTTTCTTTAATCATACTTGCGGTTGTTTGGTCTATCTTCGTGTCACCTTTTACTTCAGAAACAAAGCCCCATTCTTTTGCCTTGTCTGCGGTCATCCAAAAATCACCGCCGTCCCATTTTGTTTTAAAATCGGCTTCAGGCTTTTTTAACTTGGTTTTGTAAGCATCGTAATAAGTAACAGTCATGTTCTTGAGTAACTCAAGGTAGTTTTCTACCTCAGTCTCGTTACCATGAGCACCCCCCATCGGCTTATGAATCATAAACTGACCATTCTTCGCCATTGTAAAGCTGCTTGCTTTTACTGCAATGTAAGTTCCGGCACTTGCAACAAGAGCTCCACCTTGTCCGGCATAGCTACCAAATACATCAATTAGAATATTCACAATCTCATTAGCCTGAAAACAATCACCTCCGCCAGTCATTAGATAAACATGACACTTTGCAATACCAGCAGCTTTAAGCTCCTCGCATTTACTTCGCATCTCAACAGCGTTGTTATTGCTCCATTCTGAGATATTGCCGATAATATCAACCCTTCCGGTTGTTTCTTCAGCATAGACCTTAATCAGTAATTTTTTACTCATGTTTTTTAGTTCACATTTTGTAAATCCATGAGCAAAGATTCAGTGATTTTATGAGGCTATAAAATGATGCCTTTTTGTACTATAAAATTTTCGTGTTGTACAGAATTATAGCGTTTTAATGAGGTGTTTTTTGAAGTATAAAAAAGCCCACTTTTTACGTGCGCGTAAATCAAACAACCTTTGTAACAAAATAAAGAGCATATGTCGAGCAAAAAACGAAGAAAGCAATTATCAAAAGCAGTTTACGAAAAATTAAAGCGTACAGCCTACGAGTATGTTGTTGTACAAGGCATGAGCCAAAAAGAAACAGCAGCTCTTTTAGATATAACTGAGGCCACACTAAGTAAGTGGGCAAAGGATGGCAACTGGAAAGATGACCGTCAAAGCCGTCAGCAATGCGCCAGTACCGATGCCGACAACATTAAAAAGCTGTTGAGAATAATGGCGCAGCAGCGCTTAGAGATAGAAGAGCAAATACTAGATGCTCAAAAAACAGGTGATACAGAAGAAGAAGTACGCCTGAGAAAAGAAGCCAGAGCGTTGAGCGATGATATGAGCAAACAAAACAAGACTTTGCTCAACCTTGACAAAGAAAACCGCATTACTCTTGGTGTTTACATTGATGTTATGGAAAGCATTTTTAATGCGATGCGCACATTTGATGAACAGCTTTGGGAACGAGCTATTCCTTTCTACTCTGAACATACTAAACGCATCAGTAACGAATTGGGCTAATGGCAACACAACGTAAAACAGACAGGCAAAAGGCCGATGAGTTCCTGAAGAAAATTGAGATTGCACAAAAGGCCAACGAGGTTAACCCTTTTGAAAGCAAACAGGAACAAAGGGAACGTATTGAACGGGCTAAAAACGACTTCGTTTATTTCGTGAAAACATACCTGCCTCATTATGCTCTATCCGAACCGGGCGACTTTCATATTGAATTTGCTACCGATGTTGCCAATGACCCTTTAATCATGGAGTTTGAAGAATGGGGGCGCGGCCTAGCGAAGTCGGTTCATTGCGACATATTGGCACCGCTTTGGTTGTGGGTTCGTGGTGAAGATGTGTTTTTATGCCTGATGAGTGACAGTAAGGAACGAGCTGAAGAACTGGTATCTGATGTTCAGGCTGAACTGGAAGGCAACCAATTACTAACTCATGACTTTGGCAGGCAAAAATGTAACGGTACATGGGAATACGGTGATTTTGCAACGCTCGACCAACGCTTTATTGGCAAATCCTTTGGTATTAAAAAGAAGGTACGTGGTATTCGTATTAAACACCGCCGTCCTAACCTTTGGGTGATTGATGATTTAGAAACACCAGACACCATTGTTAATCCTAAACGTATGCGTCGCCATGCCGATATTATCGAAAGGGATGTATTGCCAACCATGACAGGCGATAAACGCCGCTTGCTTTATGCCAATAACCGTTTTGCCCGGGTAATGACACAAACCATCCTTCAGGAAAGGCATCCTGATTGGCGTGTTCGCCGTGTTAATGCCTATAATAAGACTAACTATAAGCCTGTTTGGAATTACTACACTGCTGACTACTATCGTGAACAAGAGAAAGCAATGGGCATCGTGGCGGCTTACTCTGAGTACCTGAACGAAAGTAAACTGGAAGGTTCTGTTTTTAGCGAAGAGCAAATACAATGGGCTAAGATGCCTGAGTTGCATGAGTTCGACATGATAATTGCCCACTGGGATATTGCCTATACCGATAATGAAACAAGTGACTACAATGCGGTAAAGGTTTGGGGATTGCATAAACGTAACTTTTGGCTGATTGACTGTTACGTGAAGCAAAGTAAGATGAAACAGGCCGTTGCTTGGATGTGTGACTTTAAACGGCAGCTGCCACGTTCGGCCAATTGCTTATTCCAGTACGAAAGCCAGTTTTGGAATGGTGAAGTACAGCGTGCCATTGATGAAGTGGAAGAGGAATATAACATCAATCTTAACCTGATGAAAATTAAGGTTGAGAAGGTTAATAAGCTTATGCGCATGATAACCATGCAGCCCTATTACCAAAATAGCCGCATCTACTACAATGAGCAATTAAAAAGTCACTCCGACACACAAATAGGAGTTATGCAATTATGTGCCGTTGAGGAAGGCAGCAACGAGCATGATGACAGCCCCGATGCCGACCAACAAGCCATCGAAAAACTAGAGCTTTATTCAACACCTGGAGGCCGAAAGAAGAAAAGTGAAAAGTCTTTTAAAGTAGGTAAAATGAAAGTCAAATTTGAAATGCCATGAAATACGTAAACAAGGATGATTTAACAACCATTATACAGGAACGCTTATTGAACGATAGTGTTGCTTTAGAGGCAGCTGCCAATATTGAAGATAACACCATCATTAATAACATTGAGATAAAGGCTATTGATTTGATTATATCCTATATCAGTGGCATATACGACACCGATGTAATATTTGATGAAGCCTCACCTATTCGGAACGGTGTACTCGTGCAAGTTCTTTCTTGTATTGTAGTCTATCGCAGCGTTCGCAGAAATGCCGCTCGCAAAGTGCCGGAGGATTACCAAAAGTTGTACGATGATGCAATCAAAGATTTAGAGCGCATTCAAAGTGGAGTAATTAACCTGGTTAATTGTCCAAAAAACACCAAGGATGATGGCTCAACAGGTCAACCATTCTATGGCAACTCAACTAAAGACGAAAATTTTATTTAAACAGTATTTAAATGAGTAAGAATATAGTTCAACGATTAGGAAGTGCGGCAGAAAAAGCAATCTTAAGCCGTATTAAAAGCAGCTCTTTATATGCTGAGTATTACAAACGCGGTGAAAAAGGTGCACCGTGGAAACGTGAACCAACAGCTTATAAGCGTAAAGAAATAAAAGATTGGACTAATGCGGTTATGGCTGCAACAGACCCAGACAATCCACGCCGGGGAGAATTAGGGCGTTTCTATAAAAGCTTGATGCTCGATCCTCATTTAGCATCTGTGATTGATACGCGCTATTTACGAGTTCAACGTTCATCGTATAAAATAGTGAATGAGAAGGGTGAAGAAAACGAAGCTCTTAAGGAACTATTAGAACGTCCGTGGCATGATGATTTAATCCGTCTCACATTAGGCCGCAACTTTCAGGGCACAACCTTAATTGAGATGTTTTACACTGATTCAGACACAGGGGAACTTGCCCAGGTTGACCAAATACCGCAATCAAACTTTATCGCTCAAAAAGGAATTATTGTTGAGGATGAATACGATGATAAAGGCACAAGCTATCGCGAAGGTCGATACAAAGATTTTTACATTCAAGTTGGTAATGACTGGGAGCTTGGAATGTTAAATGAACTGGCCATGGTTGTACTGGCTAAAAAACTAGGCTTAGGTTCATGGATTGGCTACATTGAGAAGTTGGGGATACCTCCAATATTTGCCATTACAGAACGTATGGATGATACTCGCAGGGATGAGCTATTTAATATGTTGTCTGATTTTAAATCAAACCATTTTGCAGTATTACAGGGCAATGAGAAAATTGAGACGCCCAGTATTACAACCAACAATGCACACCTCTCTTTTAGCTCTTTAATAACCGATATTTGCAATACTGAGATGAGTAAGCGCGTGTTGGGAGGTACAGCTACAACTGATGAAAAAAGCTTTGTAGGCTCAGCTGAAGTACAGGAGCGTGTGGCTCAGGATAGATACGAAGCTGATAAGCTTTTGTATAAGCATTATTTTAACACCCAATTCCGTCAACGATTGGCGAAATTGAGTAGTGTATATGCTGACTTTGCCACTCATAAATTGGTTTGGGATAATCAGGAGACATTGGATATCAACGGTTACATTGATGCTGTTCAAAAGTTATCTACTGCTTTTGATTTTGATATAGAAGAGGTGAAAAGCCGTACCGGTTTGCCTATTACCGGGATGCGAAGTTTGGCAACACCAACTCAAACGGAAGATACCGACCCTCAAAAAAAAAAGCTTGAGGCAAGGTTCAAACAATTAGGTAATGCACCTTATGCATTTGTACCAAACGCATTTGAATTATTCGCAGCCACATGGGATGCAGCAATAGAGCGTTTGGCCAATCAAATCTATAACGGTGAAGTTAAGTCCACCGATTTGGATAATGACTTGGTATTAAAGAACTATGCTGCGTTTAACAAAGAAGGTGAAAAGGCATGGGGCAAAGGTTACTATGATGAGCCGTTAACAAGAAGCTTCCGGGAAAACTTTCTAAAGTTTGCCGGAGCTAAGTCCCATGACTTGATGAAGCAACTGGATGGTTTGAATAGTGGTAACATTAGCAAAGATGATTTTATAGCCAAAGCCAAAGGCATAGTACAAAAGCATAATGCAGCGTATCTGACCACCGAACTTCGCTTTTGTAATAGTTCTGTTCATGCTGCCCAGGATTACCAAACCTATTTGGATGATGTGGATATCTATCAAAATTTAAAGTGTCGTACAATGGCCGACAAAGATGTAAGAGACAGTCACGCTAAAAATGAAGGTATCGTAAAACCAGTAAGAGAATGGAAGTCATTGCCTCCTTTTGATGATAATTGCCGTTGTTGGCTGGAGCAAACATTAGAAGAACCTACCGTTGGACGACATCTTACAGGTTTAAAATATCACAATAATCCACATAATACTGGTATAGTATTCAACGACGAAAGAAGCTATTTTCAAAACATGAGTGATGATAAAAGGGCAGTTATAAAGGATAATACAGAAATGATGAAGCGTTTTATGCCTTATAACACCACCATTAAAGCGGGCGACAATAAAGTATTTGTCAATGACTTTTCTGACCCTGTTGATACTGTCGCTTCAATCAATGCCGCAAAGAAGATAGCCAAAGAGTTAAAGAAAGATGTTTATGTACTTTCTCATGTTGAAAATAGCGGTAAGCTTCATGTCAAAAACCCTGAGTTGGGTATTGGTTCAGCTAAAGTATTAGGCGATTTAAAAACGTTTAAACCGAAGGTTAACGGTAAGGAAGTAAAGCTAACCAATCACATCGACAACAGGACTTCTAGTGCATCAAAGCAAGGCTGTAAGTATGTTGTTTATGACCTTTCAGCATGCCCTGAAAACACGTTTAAAAGCGATTTTTTACGCAAAATTCATGGTGTAATTGTTCCTGGAAGAAAAAAGAGCATTGAACAAGTAGTGGTTATTCGTGGTGATAAAGTAGTTAAACTATCGCGCAAACAAATCTATAACCAAGACTATAAAGCCTTTGAAAGCGAGTTCGATATAAAGGCTAGCAAATTAAAAGCTAGAACAATAGCCGAAGCGGAGGAAATTGCAAAAGGATTAGGAGTTAAAAAGGTTGACTTTGGAGATGTTTCATTATCAGAGGCCAATACCTTATTGGAAGCCCTTAACGAAAATGTAGCACCAACAAAGTCCAAGAAAACAACTTTAGATGAGTTAATTATTAAACCAAAGCTTAAAGGTGACTCAACGAAAAATGGAATTGTGGGAGGGTATTATTACAATGATATTCAAAACGAAAAACGTTCTATATATCTTAACTCCTCAATGTTCCGCACTAATCATTATAAAAAACCAATGGGTTATGATGAGCAAGTAAAAAGAATGAACGACAAAGTTGCATTCACAGAAAGAAGCATTGAAAACATGAAGAAGAAGCTTGGTGAAAGTCCTACAAAGGATAAGCGCCTAAAGCGAGAAATCAAGCAAGAAGAAAGACGCATTTCTGATTACGAATGGCAAATAGGAAGGCTTAACCAAAAGATAAAGAATGGGGAATCACCTTTGCCCAACACAACCACACAGTTGTTTAAAGAGCAAAGCGACCAGATAAAGAGTTTACTGCACCACGAATATGGACATCACGTAGATACCAATATGAGAAAAGAGTTTAGTGGAGAAAAAGAAGCCAGCATTTATGGTTCTAAGTCTTCAACTGAAAATTTTGCTGAATGGTATACGCTTTACCGTATGAATGGCAGTAAGAATGTACCTGATGACCTATTAAAAATATTTAAAGACTGGGAGGATAAATAATGCAGATAATTAGATGTCAATTGTGCAAACATTACTTCGATGGGCTTGGGAGCTGCGAAGCATTTAGAGAGATTCCTGCTGAAATATTTGCCGGGGATAATGACCATACTAAACCATTAAAAGGTCAGGATAATGATATAGTATTTGAGCCAATAAAGAAGACACAAAAAAAGCGTAAAAAAAAATAAGGCAATAGCCGGATACTATTGCCTTATCTTGGAGGTTCTCGGTCGCAACCTCGAACCGATACAAATATACAACCAATGGCACGAAAAAACAAGGTACCTGAATTTATGCAGATGGCTAAGGAGTTAAAAAAGAATGCTTCGCGCTATGCTGCCAGTGAGGCAGTGAAGTTCTTTAAAGACTCATTTGTTAATGGTGGCTTTACCGATGAGGCATTTCAAAAGTGGCAACAAACCAACAATCCATTGGCCGGAAAACACACAATGTACAATAGTGGAAACACCATGCGCTCCATCAAAAAGAAATCAGTAACCATGCAAAAGGTTGTTGTTATAGCAGACTCCAGACATGCAGCAATACACAATGAAGGCGGTTATATTGTCGTAACAGAAAAGATGAAAAAATACTTTTGGGCAAAGTATTATGAGTTTGTCGGTGGAGTAACAACCAATAAAAGAGGAGCCGTGTCATTGAATAAGAAAAACGTTTCACTCGGAAAGAAAGCAATGTTTTGCATGGCGATGGCCTTAAAACCTGTTGGTTCAAAAATCAAAATACCACAACATCAATTCATGGGTAAAAGTAAAGTGCTGATGAAAAACTTTGACCAATGGTTTGGTGAAGTTGTAAAGAATCAAATAGAACCTCAATTCAATGACAACAGCGTCAAGATTGAATTAAGAAACGTTTAAACACTATTTAAACAGTTGAATTATGGAAGCATGGACAGACCTTTATAATGAGATTGCACAACGCATCACTGATAACATCCCTGAAATAGAATGGGTGGACTTGTGGCATGAGCAAGTGTCATACCTAACTGAAGAATTGCCATTTCCAACACCGGCGGTTTTCATTGGCTTCAATACCAATGCGTGCAATGACTTAGGTACATTAGTTCAGGAGTGTGACCTTCAGGTTGATATGTATTTCTTCTTTGAAACATTTGGGGATACTTACCACGGCTCATACAATCAAAGTAGTGCTACTGAATATCTCCGACTTTTAACAAAGTTGCATACTTGTTTTCATGGTGTTAATGGCGACTTCTTTCAAACAATGCGCCGTGTAGATATGCGCCGTGAAGATTCAGGAGGCTCAGGTAATCTATACAGGATATCATTTAATTGTAATGTTGAAGATGCAAGTGCTCAAGCTGAGTTTAATCAAAACACGGTTAATGATGTTGCAATTTCAAATGAGCCAATTGAGCGACCTCCTGTAACGGATGATGAGCCAATATATATTATTCCTGAAGGTTAAATTTTATTTACTACTGGATGCTTCTAGTAGCTCATTGTAGTATGCAGAATTCTCTTTGCAGTAGAAGATACGGCTATAGATATAGTCCTTATCTAAAAAGAAATAGTTCTCGGACAAATCGAGCAATACGTCATCAATACGCTTACGTTCGATGTCGTATAGTTGGTGAAATTTCTCCACCATTCGTTTATCTCTTTTCTTTTTAAGTTCGGAATTGCGCATGTTTGAATAGGTCTAATACAAAAATAGAACGCCGATTGTAATTTTCATAAACTAAAATTGTAACCTATTTTGTAACCTATATTGTCACCTTTCGATACTTTTAGAGCATTTTGTAATAAAAAACGGCAAATCAGATTTAACTGAAATGCCGTTTTGTGTTTTATTCGCTATCCTAATTATATCAATGCATTAAACAGGGCTTAAATGGTCATAATTAAGAGGCTTAAAATTATAAGCTAATTAAATGCTTATTCTATCTATCATCACCTTTCGAAACGCTTAATTTTGGGCTGTATTTGGCTTTCATCCTTTATACATCAAGGCTTTGAGCTATTTTAGTGTGAGCATCATTATTTGCACGGTTCGTAGTACCCCTTATATCAGATTATAACAAATTTAGTGT
>DIYS01000193.1 GCA_002429115.1 Saccharicrinis sp. UBA6048
CCATTTTCTCTTTGAGCTTTTTATACCCGGTACGACTAACCTTCAATTTACATGCTGGACTCAAAATTGCCAAATAGGTTTCTTTATCGTAAGACTCAAGTCCTTGTATTTTATTGGTGTTGACAATGTAACTGCGGTGAATACGCACAAACTGCTCAGACGACAGATGATCTTCGAAATATTTCATTGTTTTTGACTTAAGGAACTGTCCATGGTCAGAATAGATCATTACGTAATCGTCCTGAGCCTCTATGTATTGAAGCTGATCTAGCTTTATCACTTCCAACCGTGATCCTTTTTTCACCACAATCCGATCCAGCTTATCCATCATTTCACCTTGTATAGCATCCACTTTTTGTTGAGAGGAATTATCTCCAGTCTGAAGCTTCAATATCACTTTCTCAACGGCTTCGTTAAACCGGCTTTGATCAAATGGTTTTAGCAAATAATCCACTGCATTTAACTCAAATGCTTTCAGTGCATATTGATCGTAAGCCGTCGTAAAGATTACATTAACAGGTTCATCCACCACTTCTAACAACTCCAGCCCCGTTACTTTGGGCATTTGTATATCAAGAAATAATAATTGCGGTTGATGTTCCTTTATCGCTTTTAAGGCCTCGAATCCATTGGCACACTCAGCAACCACTTCAATACTTTTCCAACTTTTCAGATAAGCTGCAATTATACTGCGGGCTAGTGGCTCATCATCGATAATCAGTGCTTTAATCAGCATAGCTTTTTAGTTTTGCGGTATTCGAATGATCACCTCAAAATAGTGATTTTCTTTGTTTATCGTCAATAAATCAGAACGATTGTATATCAAACGCAAACGATCGCTCACATTGCTTAAGTCCACGCCTTCACCTTTAATAAGGCTGTCACTATCAAAGTTATTAATAATGCTTATCTCCAAAATCGAGTCAACTTCCCGGCAAAAAGTCCGAATGGTTACCGGTTCAATAGATTCATATACCCCATGCTTTACCGCATTTTCATAAATTGGTTGTAATAACAAAACCGGCACTCTCATATCCTTGCAATGATCCTGAATTTCGGTTTCACAATTCAAACGATCACCAAATCGAACTTTCTCAATATCGAGGTATCGGGCCATATTTTTTAACTCATCGCGCAAAGGCAGAAGCACATCTTCATTTTTCTGCAAGGAGTATCGCATAAAGTCAGACAATTTATTGACCATAACTCGCGCCTGATCGGGATCAGAGATCGTTAAGGCACTGACACTGTTTAAACTGTTAAAAAGAAAATGTGGATTTAGCTGTGACTTGAGTGCATTTAACTCTGTCTCGCGTAACATTCGGTTCAAGTGTTGCTGCTGACGATCTTTATCTTCAAGCTCATCGTAAAAAATAAACATGTAATAGACGATCACAAAAATCATAAAGATCAGCCCTCCGACTATAGCTCTCATTATAAAAGCATTCCGATCGAATAATTGATTAATTATTTCTTCAGTAAAAATAAGCTCGAGAAACTGGTAACCCAGAAACAGCCACAGTGAAACGATTATTCCACCAACTAACAGGTACTGAAAAACAATACTGGTTTTGCTTTTGGTTCGATCTGCATAAAATATTGGAAACCAAACACTCAAACCAAATACAAACATCAGGCTATTAAATGTCAGGCTATCGGTTATTGCAATGCCAATAGGCAGTTGATAAATGACAGTATTAATAGCAAGGTGAACGCCGCATACGATGATCCAGACAATAGCATACAGCTTCAGTATCCGTACATCAGAAAAGATTGGATGATTCATATTTCCAACTTTTTAAATACTACGAATTTCTCCACCTCCAAAAATACAAGCCCCTTTGATATAAAGCGTTTTGGTTGGATCATTCGTTTGTTCGGCAAAGAAATTTCGCTTATCAGCAAATCCACCAAAAATAGACACCACTTCTGTTTTCACATTCCAATCGCGCGGAACAATGATTTTGATACCTCCAAACACCATAGCAATATCAATTACGGCTCCATCGGACGACAGTTTGCAATGATCAAGATAGACTTCCCCTCCACCAAAAATAGCTGTAATTTTACCACCTCTAAAGTTTTGCGAGGCAACCTGAGAAACACCCCCACCGAAGATATCGACCTCATCAATTAATTCATCGCTGGCAGCACTGCTCATATTGACACTATCAGCGCCTCGTTTCTTAAAGAAAAAAACTGCTCCAATTAAAATAATTAACGCTGGCCAAAATTTGTAGACATCACGATATGTCAACCCATAAATAACATCAGGCAAAATAAAAAATGCGCCTATACCCAACAAAATGATGGCCGCTGTGTACTCTTTTTTAATCAGATTAAAAATACCGATCGCCACCAAAATCATAGGCCATCTAAAAATTACATCTGTTAACTCGTAGGGCAAATATCCCAAATTACCCAGTAGTAATAATCCACCTATACAAATCAGAAAAAACCCTAATAATCCACGCTTATTGCTATTCTTTACCTCATTCATAATATAAAGTTTTAAAGATGATAGTACTAAAGTAGCAATAGACAATGCTGCCTCATAATGAATTTCGGTGAGTTACGAAATAAGACAGGTGAATGACGAAAAGTTAGTTTATAATCGGTTAATGATGTGGTTATCGTGTTTTATTCTATGCCATTAATCTGTTAAGCGGATTATAGATTTTCAGGAAAAAAAAATAGCCACTCTGCATTAGAATGGCTATCTCCAACAATCGTGATATTATTTTTGCTTTGGGTTACCCTCCCTCTCCCTTTCGGAATCTCCCCAAGGGGAGAATTGGAAATAATTCCATAGAGATATCTTCCCCTCTGGGGAAGTGCCTGAAAGGCGAT
>DIYS01000103.1 GCA_002429115.1 Saccharicrinis sp. UBA6048
CGCAGTGAATTTTTCGGGTTAACCTTTTGGAAGCAAGCTTTCAATTACTTCCACAAAAAAGGATTCATTTTTTTTTGGAAGATAAAAAAAACGTGTATTTTTGCAGTCCGAAAAGCAAAGGCAATAGCCGAGTTTAATAAAACGAATCTCGTCTGTTTCAGAAGAGATGAGTCGATTTTTGAAAAATAAAAAAATTACATACAAATGAAAAGGACATTTCAACCATCGAACAGAAAGAGAAGAAACAAGCATGGTTTCCGCGAAAGAATGGCCAGCGCAAGTGGCCGCAAAGTTTTAGCTTCACGACGTGCAAAAGGTCGTAAGAAACTAACTGTATCAAGCGAGAAAAGACACAAGGCTTAATTATAAGCTTTCTAAAAATATAAAAAGTAAAGAATCCATTGGGTTCTTTACTTTTTTTATGCCCTTCTGTTTGGTGGCATAATTTTACTATTTTTGACGAAATAGAGAAAACCAATATAATTGGCACATAACTGCCATTTTAACAATTAAGCTTATGTCGTTTTTAAAATCACTAATCAAAAATGTATTCGTCAAGAATATAGTAATTGCGATGATCGTTGTTGTAGCAACACTCAGCGCAACTTTTATAAGCTTAAATATTTATACCCACCATGGCGAGTATTATTCTGTACCCGATTTCAGAGGTCTGACTGAAGATCAATTCAGTGAACTTATTGAAGAAAAAGGATTTCGTTACAAGATAATCGACTCGGTTCACGTTGAGAATTTTCTTCCTGGTGCTGTTATCGAACAAATACCAGCGGCCGGAAGCATGGTGAAAGAAAACAGGAATATTCATTTCACCATCAAATCTGTTACGCCTGAAAAAGTTCAGATTCCGAATCTCATTGACTATTCATTACGAAATGCAAAAGTAATATTGGAATCGTATGGATTAGTAACCGGTGAACTCATCTACGTACCTTCGGAATACCGCAACCTTGTACTGCAGCAACTCTTCAAAGGGAAACCTGTAGAACCAGGCACCGTTGTATTAAAAGGCTCTGTTATTGATTTACATATTGGTAAAGGATTGGGAACTGAACGCACAAATGTCCCGGATTTAAGCTCTCTTACACATGAAGAAGCACAGAGTTATGCCGTTTCGGTTTCATTAAATGTTGGTGCTGTTATATACGATGAATCGGTTCAGACACCTAAAGACTCTCTTGCAGCTGTCATCTGGAAACAACAACCATCATTTGAAACCGGCACCCGAATTCCATTAGGATCATCCATTGACATTTGGCTTAGCGTTGATTCTACTAAAATCTTCCCAGAATTATTCGAAGAAGAAATTATTGACTTGCAAGAACAGGAGTAAACAACACGATAAACACCTATACAAAATGGCTGAGCACATACAACAAGAAGAAGAAGAATTTGAAGAGTTAGAAGAAAGTAATGAGCTGTATGAGCATTACCGTTTTGAAACTGATCCTGGCCAGAAGCTCTTACGCATTGATAAATTCCTGGTCAACCGAATTGAAAATGCTTCACGTAATAAAATTCAGGATGCTGCGGCTGCCGGAAACATTCGGGTGAATGACAAACCCGTCAAATCAAACTATAAGATTAAGCCCAACGAGGTAATTACAATTGTGATGTCTTACCCGCGCCGTGAGCTTGAAATTATACCTCAGGATATTCCATTGGATATTGCCCATGAAGATGATGAACTGATCGTCATCAATAAAAAGCCTGGCATGGTAGTGCATCCGGGACATGGGAATTACACCGGAACTATGGTCAATGCATTGGCCTGGCATCTGAAAGATTTACCTTTATTTAATTCAGAAGATCCACGACCGGGACTCGTACACCGAATTGATAAAGATACTTCCGGGTTATTGGTCGTTGCCAAAACGGAACATGCCAAGAATTTTCTGGCGCGACAGTTCTTTGAAAAGACTTCTACAAGAACGTATGTTGCCATCGTTTGGGGACAACCAAAGGAAGATGAAGGTACCATCGTCGGTAATATTGGCCGTAGCCTTCAAAATCGTAAACAAATGGCTGTATTTCCGGATGGAGACCGTGGTAAGCATGCTGTGACACATTATAAGGTACTGGAGCGATTAGGCTACGTGTCGGTAGTGGAATGCCGACTGGAAACTGGTCGTACGCATCAGATCAGAGCGCACATGAAGCATATTGGCCATCCGCTATTCAACGATGAGCGCTATGGTGGTGATCAAATATTAAAAGGAACGACTTTTACAAAATACAAGCAGTTTGTGCAGAATTGCTTCAAGATACTACCGCGCCAGGCATTACATGCCAAAACACTTGGCTTTATTCATCCGGGTACGAACGAGTATATTGATTTTAATTCGGACATTCCGGCCGATATGACAGAGGCCATGGAAAAATGGCGTGGTTACATTGCAGGACGAGAAAACGACTAACAACTTAATCTAACTAGAATGAAAAACATCGGTATCATTTATGGCGGCTATTCATCTGAAATTGTTATTTCGGAGAAGAGTAAAGATGGCGTACTATCATTTATCGATGAAACAAAATACAATCGATACCCGATTCGCATCACCAAAGACAAATGGTGTGCTATCATTGGAGATGAGGAAATACCAGTTGATAAAAACGACTTCTCATTTATACTTGATGAGAAAAAGGTAAAAATTGATTTTGCCTATATCACCATTCATGGCACGCCAGGCGAGGATGGTTTATTGCAAGGGTACTTTGATATGCTGAATATCCCTCATAGTACATGTAGCGTTCAGGCAGCTGCAATCACCTTTAATAAATTTACCTGCAATACTTACCTGAAAGGTTTTGGCGTTGCTGTTGCTGATTCAGTACTGGTAAGAGAAGGCAATAGTTATAATGCAGACGATATTATAGAACAACTTGGACTGCCCTGCTTTGTAAAGCCCAACGCAGGCGGTTCCAGCTTTGGTATTACAAAGGTTAAAAATATTGATGAGATAACACCTGCTATTGAAAAAGCTTTTTCAGAAAGCCGGGAGGTGATTATCGAGCAATTTATAAGCGGTCGGGAAGTGACCTGTGGTGTTTATAAAACCAAGGACAATAAAATGACTTTGCCAATCACTGAGGTGGTGAGTAAGAACGAATTCTTTGACTTTGAGGCCAAATATACCGCCAGCAAAGTTGAGGAAATTACACCCGCTCCTATTGACGATGCAGTCAGAGACCGGATTCAGTCGATTAGCTCCCTTATATACGACATATTGGACTGTAAGGGCATTGTACGTATCGACTACATCATCAGTGATAATAAGATCTTTTTACTGGAAGTTAATACAACGCCTGGTATGACAACCAGAAGCCTTATTCCGCAACAGGTTGAAGCAGCGGGTTTGGATATTAAGTCTGTCTTCAGTGAAATAATAGACAACGAACTATAGCTTACAAAAATCGACAAAATAAAAAGGAGCAGTTATTAACACAACCTGCTCCTTTTTATTTTATATCGATATACGGCTTCTAATAATAGCTTTGTGCTCCGGTTGTACTAACCGATGTTACCATTATAGGACCTCCGCTTACTTTTAATTTTTTCTTCTTCGACTTTCCAAAAGCAACAATGTAAGCATGCTCCGATTCGCAGGCAAATGACAGTTCCTCTTTCGTATTCACAAATTTCAGTTTTATCTTACCCTCAGTTGTGTTAAACGTTGATGATTCTGTCAGCTTAACACGAGTACCGATAATAGCCCCTTTAGTCGCTACCAGATTCATTTTAGCTGTTACATCAAACAGGTTTAAAGTACCGGATACAGCCAATGAACCAACCGTTCCTTGTGCATTGGATAACTTCATGGCACCTGATTTGGTCTTCAAGTAGATATCTCCATCAATTTCTTTTAATGTCTGTGTGCCATCTGTCGACTCGGTTTTAAGAGATCCTTTCAGGTTTTCAACAAGCATACTTCCACCACTTGTGTATAAAGATAGAGCACCATCAATGTTGCGAACCACCTGCTGACCACCTTTTGATTTCAGGTTGATTTGTCCCTTTAAGTTTTCAGCTTTTATGGAGCCGGATACCGACTTAAGACTAACCGTACCATTAAGGTTCGCAGCATTTATCTTACCCGATTTTGATTGTGCTGAAACGTCATTCCCATTAAGGTCGTTGAGTGTTATATAGCCCGAAGTAGTTTGTATATTTACTTTCGTTCCAGGTTTAACAGTCACATTAACAAAACCACTGTGCGATGTCCACCCTGATGCCGGCTTCTGAACCTTTACTGTTAATACCCCGGTTTCTTCAGAACAGTCAATCAAATAACCTTCCAGCTCTTTGGCCGCTTTTAATTCGCCAACAACTGCGTTATTCTCCCCTATTTTTACATCAACCTTACAGAACTCTGCCGAGATATTAATGGCAGTGATATCTCCAAAAGACTTATTCGCACTCGCAACTACTTTCATTTCCTGGGCCTGCATATTTAATGCAATAAACAGCCCTAGTAATAATACATTTATTTTCTTCATTCTATTCTTTTATACATATGATGATTACCCCTGCTGATACGCTTTCCCCTGCTAAATGTTTCTACTTTTATTCATAAAAAAATCCCGCCTTATTCAGACGGGATTCTCATATATTTTCGGAAACGAAGTATTAAGCTTCAACTTCCATGTAACTTTCAATTGGTTCGCATGAACATACCAGGTTACGATCACCATAGGCATCATCCACACGTGCCACATCAATCCAGAACTTATTCTCGCGGATATAAGCCAAAGGATAAGCAGCCTTCTCACGACCGTAAGAGTGATTCCACTCATCAGCCACCACCTTATAAGCCGGGTGAGGTGCGTTTTTCAACACATTATCCTCTTTGTCTGCTGCACCTGACTCTACTTCCTTAATCTCAGCATAAATTGACTTCATAGCTGCGATAAAGCGATCTAATTCCTGCAATGATTCACTTTCTGTAGGCTCCACCATCAATGTTCCGTAAACAGGGAATGAAAGTGTTGGAGCGTGGAAACCATAATCCATTAAACGCTTGGCGATATCAGTTTCAGTAATGCCTGAATCCGCTTTAAAGTGACGACACTCTAAAATCATTTCGTGAGCTACACGACCATTTTTACCTGTATAAAGAATGCCATAATCATCCTTAAGGTGTGAAGCCATATAGTTCGCATTTAAGATGGCCATTTTAGTCGACTGAGTTAATCCTTCGCTACCAAGCATCTTAATGTAACCATAGGTAATTGGCAATACGCTTGCACTTCCCCAAGGAGCTGCTGAAACAGCTGTGATACCCGTACGTCCGTTGTCAATAACTGAATGCTTAGGCAGGAACTCTACCAAATGCTTGGCTACACCGATAGGACCAACACCAGGACCTCCACCACCGTGAGGAATAGCGAAAGTTTTATGTAAGTTCAAGTGGCATACGTCAGCACCAATATGACCAGGACTGGTTAAACCAACCTGTGCGTTCATATTTGCACCATCCATATACACTTGACCACCATTATCGTGAATAATCTGGCAAACTTCAATGATCGACTCTTCAAACACACCGTGTGTTGATGGATACGTCACCATTAAGTTCGACAGGTTGTCTTTATGCTGTTCAGCCTTTGCTTTCAGGTCTTCAACGTCAATGTTACCATTGTCATCACATTTAACAACCACAACTTTCATACCTGCCATAACAGCTGATGCTGGGTTGGTTCCGTGAGCCGATGCCGGGATAATTGACACATCACGGTGTCCTTCGCCACGACTCTCATGGTAAGCCTGAATCACCATCAAACCTGCATACTCACCAGCTGCACCTGAGTTAGGCTGTAAGCTGACATCTGCAAAACCTGTGATTTCTGATAAATCGCCACGCAATTCGTCCATCATCATATGGTAACCCAATGCCTGATTTGTTGGGATAAATGGGTGAAGACCGTTGAACTCAATCCAGCTTAACGGGAACATCTCAGTAGATGCATTCAATTTCATTGTACAAGAACCCAATGAAATCATTGAGTGCGTTAATGAAATATCACGACGCTCCAGTTTTTTGATGTAACGCACCATTTCTGCTTCTGAACGGTACTTCTTAAATACATCCTGCTTTAAGAAAGCACTTGTACGAGCATGTTCTGGCTTAATGTTTAAATCTTCAGTGAAATCACCAATTACCGGTACTTCTTTACCTGCTGCTTTGGCAAATACCTCAACAATCCAGTTAAGATCGAATAAGTTAGTAGTTTCATCAATACTGATTCCTACCTCACCATTTTCGAAGTAACGGAAGTTCATTTCCAAATCAAGACTGAAACGCTCGATATCTTCTACCTTCACGCCTTCTGGCAATGCAAAACGGATGGTATCGAAATAGTCAGCATTTAATTGCTTATAACCCAATTTTTCTACTTCGCGAGTAATCTGGAAAGCAATAGAATGAATACGCTCAGCAATGCGCTTAATCCCTTCTTCACCGTGATAAACAGCGTAGAAACCAGCCATTGTTGCTAATAAAGCCTGAGCTGTACAGATATTTGATGTCGCACGCTCGCGTTTGATATGCTGCTCACGTGTTTGAAGTGCCATACGCAATGCACGCTTACCATTCACATCTTTAGTTACACCAATGATACGACCAGGTAACTGGCGCTTTAATTCTTCTTTTGTTGCAAAGTAAGCAGCATGCGGGCCACCATAACCCATTGGAATACCAAATCGCTGCGTTGTACCAAATACAATATCAGCACCCCATTCTCCCGGAGGCGTCAATAAGGCTAAAGACATAAGATCAGCTGCCACAGCAATGCGACAGTCGTTCTCATGTAATTTGGCAGTTAATTCTTTGTAATCTTCTATCGTTCCGTTTGAATTAGGATACTGAACGATTACCCCAAATACTTTATCGCTGCATTCGAACGAATGAATATCACCAAATTGAAGATCGATACCAAGTGGCTTTGCACGAGTGATCAATACTTCTTTTGTTTGAGGCCAGATGTTTTCATCGGCAAACAAAACATTAACACCGGCTTTAGCCTGCTTACGACTACGAGAGTTATAAAGCATGATCATTGCTTCGGCAGCAGCAGTCGCTTCATCAAGAAGTGATGCATTGGCCAATTCCATTCCTGTGATTTCAGTCACCACTGTCTGGAAGTTTAATAAAGCCTCTAAACGACCTTGCGAAATCTCAGCCTGATAAGGTGTATAAGATGTATACCAAACCGGGTTCTCCAATACATTACGAGTAATCACAGCTGGCGTTATAACATCGTAGTAACCCATACCGATGTACGTATTGTACACTTTATTCTGCTGGGCGATGTCGTGTATTTTTCTGAAATATTGACGCTCAGTAAGACCTTTACCAATATTCAATGGTTTTTCTAAACGAATAGAAGAAGGTACCGTCTGATCGATCAGCTCATCCATCGATGATACGCCAATTTGTTTTAGCATGGTGTCTATCTCATGATCCCTTGGACCAATATGGCGAGAGACAAACTTATCTGTTCCCATATGCTTTTATATTAGTGTTTTGTTTAAACTAATTAGATAAAAATTTACAATTTCAAATAGACAAAAATTTTACTGAAAAGACTATGACATTTGCTTCATTAAAGTAGAATAATTATCAAAGTAATCATGTGATAATAGCCATATTATAACAGCTAATACAGCAACACCAGATGCGCATAATTGTTTGAAAACAGTGGATGAATTCTGCTTAAATCAAGGTTAATTTTCTCTGAAATTAATAGTCTGGCCATGATTTCTAAAAAACCTCGGAAGTTTTTTCAAAAACATCGGAGGTTTTTCGTAAATCTTCCGATGTTTTTGGAAAACTATGGGGAGAGTTTTTAAAAACCATCAGGATGCTTTTTCAAAATTGTCGAGAGAGTTTTCGGAAACTGTCGGATGTTTTTGAATTTTCTCCGTGAACCTTATAACCTCATCTTAGAAAAAAAGCCTGACTGAAATAACTTCAACCAGGCTTTGACATATCTTATTTCCTTTAAAACCTAACTCAAAAATGGATTATTAGCTCGTTCATGACCAATAGTAGATGAAGGACCATGACCTGGATAAACCGTCACATCATCATCCAACACCAGTAGTTTAGATTTGATATTGGATACCAATGTTTCAAAATCGCCCCCTGGCAAGTCGGCACGACCAATGCTTTCGCGAAACAAGACATCACCTACAACAGCTATTTTATCGGCTTTGCTATAAAACACAATGCCTCCCGGCGAATGTCCCGGCACATGAATCACCTCTAATTCTGATGACCCGAATTTCACCTTATCGCCTTCACTTAAATAATTACCAATAGCAGGTGGATTAGAATCGAGCTGCACGCCAAAATTAGCCGCGTATTCCACTGTTTGCTCACCCCAAAACTCATCGTCTTTGTGTGCCTCAAGTTTCAGATCGTATTTATCAGCAATAAACTTACATCCAAAAACATGGTCGAGATGCATATGTGTTTGCAATAAGCGAACAGGTTTGTAGCCTTTTTCTTCAATAAAGTTTACCACAGATTCTCGTTCCTCTGGAGAAAGACATCCCGGGTCAATGATTACACATTCCTTTGTTTCGTCCGACAGGATGTATGTGTTTTCCTGCCACGGATTAATTGGTAAAATATCTATATTCATTGGATTGATGATTTACGAGTTATGATTTATGATCTTTGATGGATGAGTTATGATGTTGGATGTTGGAATTATGATGGATGATATTAGATATATGATTTATGATCTTTGATGGATGATGTTGCTTTAAATTTATTAAATTCTTTTCACATCAATAAATCTATCACATCATACATCCCCACATCATACATCTCCACGTCACACATCCCCACGTCATAACTCCAACATCATAATTCTCCACGTCATACATCATAAATCCATTCGTGATGTTAGTTTTTTTGCATTAGGGTTTTTCTACTTGCTATAAAAATTGATGCTAGTTCATGTGCTTCCTTTATAAGTTTATTCACTTCATTCCCGACTAATAATTTGTTTTCTATTATTAATTCCAACCAAAACTCCGATTCATCAGCTTCTTCAATCACTATACTAAGTTTTGCAATATATGCTGCTTTTGACTGTGCCAGACAAGCTGCTCTATAGTTTGCTGCAACAGACGTCGAACACCTTATTAATTGGCCTTTTAAGTGCTTTCCAAGAAAAGTCGAAGGTAAATGTTCGCTTATTCTAATAACATCTATAGCAAATTTTTTCGTACGATCTTTTAGCTCTTGCTTATTCATAGTCGGATGTTTGATTTATGATCTTTGATGGATGACGGATGATTTATGATGGATGAGTTATGATCTTTGATGGATGATGTTACTTTAAATTTATTAAATTCTTTCCACTTCATAATTCTATTCACATCATAATTCCAACATCATAAATCCCCACGTCATACATCCCCACGTCATAACTCCAACATCATAATTCTCCACGTCAAACATCATAAATCTTTCACAACTCCGTTAAGCATTGGCACAAAGGCACACTCTTCGATTTGCTCCTGCTCAAACTCATCGTCATCAAGTCGCGTTATCCTGGTAAGAATCTGCTTTTGATCGCCGAGCGGAATAACCATTAATCCACCTACTTTTAACTGGATTAACAGGTTACGTGGTATGACCGGTGCTCCCGCTGTCACTATGATTTTATCAAACGGGGCTGATGGCGGTAAGCCTTCATAACCATCACCCAGGATAAACCTGCCCTGATAGCCCAATTCTTTTAACAAACGTGTTGAACGCTGATATAGTTCACGCTGTCGTTCAATGGAAAAAAGCTGGACGCCCATCTCCATAAGAACAGCTGCCTGATAACCCGATCCTGTGCCCACCTCAAGAACCTTTTCGCCTTTTTCCACCTCCAATAATTGGGATTGCAAAGCAACGGTATAGGGTTGTGATATGGTTTGACCAGCCGCAATTGGAAATGCTTTATCCTGATATGCAAACTTCACAAAACTGCTATCGATAAAAAGATGGCGCGGTACATTTCCTATCGCACGCAATACTTCAATATCAGTAATTCGTTTTTGCTTTAGTTCTTGAACCAATCGATTTCGTAAGCCTTTATGTCTAAAAGAATCTATACGTTCCATGGCCGCAAAAATAGTGTTTTATTCTAATAAGCTTTGTTTAGATTATCAATTGAACACGGAATTCGATAATAGAAGCCTCCAAAAATGATTTCCCTGATCGTATAAAAAATCATTAGTCATTGAAATAAATTCTAATTGCTGACGTTTTATTTTCAGAATCAATAGGGAATGATTGAAAGGGAAACACTAATACAGCTTTTACCAAATTATGCACTTGAGTTGGAGAAAGAAATTGATACTCCTCTATCTGCAAAGCGAAATATTGACATTTCGACCGTATTGTCAAAATCAAAATTAACAGTTAAGCGCCTGACAGATATTTTAGTTTCTGTTGTTGGAATTATCATTATCGCACCTTTTGTACCTTTTATTGCCTGGCAAATAAAAAGAGACGCTAAGGGACCATTTATTTATCGGCAAGAACGGATTGGCAGAAATGGGCAGCCATTTGAAATATTGAAATTCCGCAGCATGTATATGGATGCTGAACAAGATGGTCCGGCATTATCCTCGTCAACTGATAAACGAGTTACACCTTTCGGCCGTTTTTTAAGAAAGTGGCGAATCGATGAATTTCCCCAATTTTTCAACGTATTAAAAGGCGACATGTCAATTATCGGACCTCGCCCCGAAAGGCAATTCTACATCAATAAACTATTGAAAGAAGAGCCTTCAGTACTTGAATTATTAAAGGTGAAGCCTGGTATAACGTCGTTGGGACAGGTTCTTTTTGGCTATGCGGAAAATACGACGGAGATGTTGCAACGTGTGAAAATTGAACTATTCTACATACGAAAGTTCTCACTCAGACTTGACTTTAGAATCTTTTTATTCACCATTCGTACTTTGTTCAAAGCTGAGGGAAAATAGAAAACCCCGATCGTTTAAACCGGGGTTATATTTCAATAATCATCTATCTTTTCATAAGTTTCCTGGTCACCACTCCGTTATCAGTTTGCAACCTGATTAAATATTGTCCCTTTGGTAAATCTGCACAATTAATCGTTGTGCTTTTTTGACGAATGGTACCACTTTTCACCTTTTGGCCGGCAATATTAAACACCTCATAATCGGCAAAATATTGATCAACCAACTGAATACTGATCTCATCCGTAAACGGATTAGGTCCAATAGTTACCAGAGGATGAATCGCTACCCCGTCATCGCTTGATGTATAAATATTAAAGCCACTCAATTTCTTTTGACTGTACATTACATAGTTTCCAGGGCTCAGGTTTACTTCCATATCAACATCAGTCACCTCAATACTGTCCTGAACGAATATATTGTACCATTTACCTTTGGAACTAAAGTTTGGTTTAATAGTCGCCGGTTCAACTCCAAAATTCCCAATGATACGAACATCACTTCCACTGGCATTTAGCTCAATACGCTTCAACTCATCTGAAACATCCAGCTTAAAATCAGTTGTTTTAAAAACCGGTTCATTCTTTTTCATTTCAATTAACCACTGAAACACAGAATATAGTCGCTGGCGATCCTCATTGTCCTTATATTCCCAAACAGGTGGTTTAGGAGCTAAGCGACAATCATCATCTATTGATCCATTGGTACAGCGATTAATACTAAGGTCAAAACCTAACTCTCCAAACTGCCATATCATCTTAGGCCCGGGGATTGGTATAAAAAAGTTAGCAGCCGCCTCCATTCGTCGCAATGCTGTCTTCAACTCTGTAACATCATAATCTTCATGTGAATTACCATACAATAGATTTTTGTACATCAAACGTTCCTCATCATGGCTTTCCATGTAGTTAACTATGCGTGGTTCGCTCCACCCACGTTCTTTATAGGATGTCCAGGACAAATCGGATTTATTATCCTCATTGTACCCCATGGTTGCCTCATTGTAATTATGATTAGCATTTCCCCAGAATAATATCCCATTCTGATAATTCGACAACTCTTTTTCTTCGCTGTTTTCCGACAGGTGTTCAAAAATAATTATAGCATCATCTTTATAATCCCAAATGGCAGAAGCCATCCGTTTTAGAATAGCTATACGTGAGGCATCGTACTTACTGGCCCAATCGCCAACACCATAGGGTGTATTTGTAAAGCCTTTGGTAAAATCGAAGCGGAAACCATCAATTTTAAACTCATCCATCCAATAGGTACAAATACTATCGACCAGCTGCTGCGTGTGGGTACTTTCATGGTTAAAGTCGTAGCCCCACTGAGCAGCCGGTTCTGCCATATTATGATCTGTATTGTACCAGGGATTGTTCAATGGTTTTCCATCGTCTCCCAGGTACATACGTGCAAATGGCGATTGCCCATATGAATGGTTTAACACCATATCCATTATCACCGCTATTCCTTCTTTGTGGCATTCGTCGATAAAGGTTTTATAGTCGTCAACGGTGCCATAAGCCTTATCAGTTGCAAAATAAAATGATGGATTGTAGCCCCAGCTATCGTTCCCTTCAAACTCATTAAAAGGCATTAGCTCTATTGCATTAACGCCCAGTCGGCTTAAACATGAAAGAGTATCCGTTATTGTTTTAATGTTTTGCTCTTCGGTAAAATCGCGTATTAATATTTCGTAAATCACCAGCTCATCTGTCGAAGGAGCCATAAAATCCTTCATTTCCCACTCGAAAGCATTGCCGTTGGTGGTAAAAACACCGACAATTTCTTCGGTCTTATTTTCGGGATATGGCTTTAGGTTAGGATAAGTGCTTTCAGGTATATACTGGTCGTTCCATGGATCCAATATTTTTGTTGCGTAAGGATCGGCCACCTTCAGGTCACTATCGATCCAGAATTGATAAGCGTATTCTTGTGATTCATCAAGGTCAGTAAGCTGCAACCAGAAATAGTCACCGTCCTTTTTCATCAATGCTGAGTTAGATGGCTCCCAGTTGTTAAAATCACCTACTAAATACACATACTCCTTATTGGGTGCAAAAAGTACTACCGTTGCAGTTGTTGAGTTTAGGATATTAACACCACGACGAATGTTATCAGGCATTGGTTCATTCACCACATCGCCTTTGACAAAAAAACGAATAGTTGCCTCTTCGGTATTGGCACCATTCGTTGCTACCGCTTTTACGGTATATTCATCCAAAGTAACATTGCCTATCTGATGACTTAGAGATTGCGTGGTGGAAGTAGCGACCGATACTCCGTTTACAAACAATTCTATTTCATCATTCATCAATGCATCCACCTGTATGGTAACATCCTCGCCTTTATCGAATATACTATTATTGGCCGGAGTGGAAATGGATACTGACAGAACTTCCTCCGAAACATCAACATATATATCTTTCCCACCAGTATCTTTGCCTTCAAGTGAATTATCGGAACTTCTAAATACAAAAGCCATTTGCTTAATTACCTCATTTTCTGCCACTCCATAATATTGCCGAACATCAGGTGTAATTTCAAGCGTATACACATCTGTTGATGTTCGTGTCATTTTATATTTGGCACTATTATCTCCCCATTCAGGTGCGTATTTCCAATCGCTCCCATCGCTGCTTTCATTTGTAATGACTCCAGTATGCGCATAGACGTCACCCGTATAACTAGCCAAACCACCTGTTCCTCTGTCGGCATAAAAAGTTATGGTTACCTTATCTGATTCGGTGGGAATGGCCGGACTTGAAGTAACAACCTGGGCATTAGCTGAACCTAACAAAGCAAAGACAAAAAACAAGAATACCAGTACTTTACAACAATTATTATAGTTATTACTCATCGGTTTATGATTTAAAAAAAGCCGCCACAATGGGCGGCTTTTAAGAATATTAGAAATATTAATTATTCCTTTGATGGAAGAACTGAGAAGGTTTGTGCCTCAGGATCAATCGCAACATCATATTCCCCCGCAGTTGACATTACAATATTTCCATCACCATCACGTTCAGAAATATTACCTTCTCCAGAGAAATTTTTATCCCATTTATTATTAGCTCTGAACTTAAACGGACCTTCTACAAAATCTATATTAGTTCCTACCCATAGTTCTCGTTGACCATCGTAGTGCAATATGTAATCATCGGTATCACCCCAGCCACCAATAGCTGTACCAATAATACCCCAATAATCAGTTTTTGTAAGCTCTATTGTCATCGCATCCATATCAACTCTAAACATGTAAGCTCCAGGAGCAACTACAAAATTATCATCTCCTCCTAGTGTTCCTGAATAATTATCCCCCGCTTGAGCTAATACTCCACCAATCCAATTGGTACCATCATTGATCTTAAACTCACCATTCTGTTCAGCAGTTTCTGTAATGTGTATTATTCCCTCGTAGATATCATCAAAGTTATATGAATATAAACGTCCATTTTCTGCGCCAGGATTCCATCCTTGATACTTACCCGGCACATAAATCATTGGGTAATCAATAAGAGTTTCATAAGGTGTTGTAGTATATTCCTTAAAAGCTGAAGAGATATCTTCTACGTTATCATTTAAACGTGCTAAAACACGACAATACACCATAGATTCTACTCCTGGCTCATACTCTAATGCTATTAATGCATTATTTATAGCACTAACTTTGATAGTTGAGACAGTATCCCGGGTTTCAATCAGACTAGTAACTGATTCAAATAAATTAGTTGTTGATAGTTCAACAATATAATCAACCTGAACACTTAAACCTGGATCTGCTTGGGTCCATTTAAAAGTAACATCTTCATCTGCATCATCTTTTGTAAAAATAAATGCATCTGCCTCTGGAAGGCTTAAAATCGACTCTACTGCTTCATCTGGATAATAAGTTAGTTTATCATCTTCTGAACAAGATGCAAACAATACTATCCCTAAGAATAAAACAGATATATATTGAAATATTTTCATTTGTCAGTATTTTTTAAATTAACTTATTAATAATCCGGGTTTTGCTTCAAATTTGGATTTGCTGTAATATCACTAAAAGGTATCGGCATCAGATTATACTTATCATCTACATCTCTACCTGCCAAGTCATCACCTTTTAAAGGCCAGTTGTACCCTTTAGTAAATTTACCAAAACGGACTAAATCAGTTCGACGATGACACTCCCAATATAATTCTCTTGCTCTTTCGTCTAGTATCCAATCCAAATTAATAGTTCCTGGTAAAGTTACTCCAGCACGGTCTGCTATTTCCTGAAGATACCCTAAACTGGTAGCTGATACTGAACCATCCAAACGTAAATCAACTTCAGCAGCCATTAAATATGCATCTGCCAAACGGAATACCGGAACATTTACATCCACCCAGTCTGAGTTACCTTCATTTGTTCCAAAGCCACCATTACGGGTTCTGTTTTTAAACTTAGTTACAGCATAACCATGGGTAAACTGGTCTTGTTTTTCAATTTCCAACTGCTGACCATCAGTAAACCAAAGTGCTCGTTTATCTTCTGGTGCAAACTTATTAACTAAAGCCTTAGTAGTACGGTTACCTCCCCAGCCATTAGCCATTCCATAATCATTTGGCTTCATTACTTCTCCACCAATTGAAGCTGCTATCACGTATGTTAAACCTCCATAAGTTTGTGTTTCGTCACCATTAAAATTGATAGAATAAATAATTTCACTATCAGACTTATAATTATCGGCCAGAAATAAAAATTCGTATGGATCATATACATCACTTACTACTGCATCAGCATCCGTTATCAAACTGTATCCTGCTGTATTAATCTTATTCAGGTAGTTTCTGGCTTTAGTATAATATTCTGTATTCGTTTCACCTCTGTAAATATTGTGGTTTAAATACAGTTTTGCTAACACCATCCAAGCTGCTGCTTTATTGGCCTGACCTCCGTAGGTTTGTCCTACATCACCTAGCACTTGTGATTTATCTTCAGCATCACCTACAATGGTAATTAATTCACTTTCGATATAGTCAAATAATTCCGGCCCTCTAGGATTTTCTCCTGCAGGAGGAGGTAGAACTGCTCCAATGGCACTATTTTCAGTTACAAAAGGAACACCATTTCCGAATAAATCAAGCGCATGCCAATAAGAAAGTGCTCTCAGAAAACGAGCTTCAGCTATGTACTGAGGTAAATTTGTATATTCAGGCTTACCTAATGAATTTGCTTGACGAATAAATTCATTGGCTAAGGACACCTGATAAATTGCACGGTAATAGAACTGGCGAATAAAACCATTGTTTGCACCCCAGTCAACTTGACTTACATCTGGCAAATCACCATCAGCCCATCCATTAACGGCCTCATCAGTTGGCAACTCCTGACATACAAAATAACCTCTCCAATATTGGCTATGACCTTCATCAAAACCAACTAAATCAGGATCACCTGCAGGTCCTTCCTGTCCTGAAACCGCAAATCCGGCATATATCTTAGCGAGTACTTGCTGAAATGCTTCTTCAGAATTTAAAATTTTATCGGCTGTTGCCAAATTTGGATCAATTGGAGTAACATCCAAATCGTTTACACAAGCACCTAAGCCAATAGCCATTAATAAGGCAAATGCTATTTTATGTATTTTATTAATCTTCATAATTTCTCCAGTTTAGAAAGTAACATTAACACCTAATAAGAATGTTCTTGGTCTTGGGTAAACATTGTTATCAATACCACCCTGTACCTCTGGATCTATACCATCATAATCAGTTATTAGAAATACGTTATTAACTGAAGTATAGACCCTCATTTTTATGTTATTATTTAACAAATCAGACATATCATAACCCAATGTGATATTATCCATTCTAAAGAATGAAGCGTTTTGCACGTAATAATCTGAAAAGTATTGAGCAGTGTTAAATCCAGTATTGAAAACATCTTTATTGATATTATTTAAATACTCGCCACTCACTTGCATATTACCATAATAACCTGTATTAGAAGCCATATTATTGTATGCATACTGTCCTAAGTTGGCTCTACCAGACATACTGAAATCCCAATTCTTGTAGTCAAAAGTTGTATTCAGACCTAACATAACCTTAGGAGCTGACTGTTCACCAACATATAAATCACTTTCATTGATTTCTCCATCACCATTAATATCTTCATACAAGCCTTCAATAGGTTTTCCATCTGTATCGTAAATCTGACGGTACATAAAGAATGAACTAGCCGGGCTACCTACCTGATGAATCTGAACATTGTTACCAGTTCCTCCTGTAATACCTCCAGTTATAACACCTATGTAATTAGGATCATCAACTCTTGTTAATTTTGTAATTTCATTATCGTTATAGGCAATATTTGCACCAATTGTCCAGGTATAATCATTGCCCTCCATTGCGATAGCATTAACTGAGAACTCGAAACCTTTATTTTCTAAATTACCAACATTTGTAACCAATTCATTTGTTAGGTTAGCACCAGCCGGTACAGGAATCTGATTTAATAAGTCTTTAGTTTTGCGTAAATAAACATCTAAGCTACCGCTTAAACGATTATCCAGGAATCCATAGTCAAAACCGATATTATAAGTTGTTGTCTCTTCCCACTTAAGATTTTCATCGTAACCATTTGGCCTGATCGTTGTAAAGTTGACTCTATCGTAAGCACCTGTAACATTATTGTAATACAGATATTGCGCTGTAGGCTGACCAGTTTTATAGGTACCAAAATAGCCATAATCAGGACCGATATCCTGTTGTCCTGTCACACCGTAACCTAACTTCATTTTTAAGGTTGAAACTACCTCACTATTAGTTAAGAATGATTCGTCCTTCATATTCCAAGCTAAAGCTACTGACGGGAATAAGCCCCAACGATTATCTTCTGAGAATCGAGAAGAACCATCATTACGCAATGTGAAAGTCAAATAGTATTTATCTTTAAATATATAATTCAAACGTCCAAAGAATGATACCAGGTAGTTTTCATTTCGTGTTAAAACTTCTGGCTTTCTAACTGTCTCACCATCTTCGTTTGGAAGGTTGAACCATGAACCTGATAAGTTTTCTTCCCAGAAATGTTGCCAAGAATATCCACCCATAACATCAAATCGTGAATCAAGCTGATCAAGGTTTTTGGTATATTGCAGATAGAAGTCAAGTAATTTATTTTCCTTCTTTTGATTATATATTTCGTATGCACCTCCTCTAAGGTAAGCATCGGTATCCCATGCAGCTCCTGCCAGAGTCTGCTTACCTCCATCATCTTTACCTTCTAACATGTCTAAACCAATATTTAAATTGGCTCTTAACTCTGGTAAGAAATGGAACTTGTAGTCAAACTGCGCATTACCAACAAAGCGATTTACATTCGACTTATCAACTCGTTGATCCATAAGTGCTCTTGGGTTATCTGGTGCATTTCCATTTGGAGATCCATCCGGACGAGCCCAGGCAAAATAGCCACCATATGCATCATATTCAGGACCGCGAATAACCTGAGTTGGATCCATTGAAATTGATCCTCCAACAGCATCAGTATTAGAAAAGTCATTGTTAATAAACATTCCCTTAGCAGAGATATTAATTCTTAAATGATCGTCAAACAAAGAAGGGTTAATATTCAAAGAAGCAGTTGTTCTTTCCATGCTTGTTTGATCTAAAATACCATTGGATAAGTTATAACCAACAGAAGCACGATAAGGAAGATTATCCATAATCATTCCTGACATAGCAAGGCTATGATCTGTACTAACTGCTGTTCGATAAACTTCGTCTTGCCAATCTGTATTGGCTTCTCCCATTAATCCAACATTATCAGGAAATTTTTCTGTCAGTACATCCCTATATTCATTTGCTGAAAGAACATCCAACTCGTTAGCTCTATTTGCAACAGAAACAGTACCTGCATAATCAATTTGCATACCTGTTGATTTTCCTTTCTTGGTGGTAATTATAATTACACCGTTAGATGCCCTGGAACCATAGATTGCTGTAGCCGAAGCATCTTTCAATACAGTAAACGTTTCAATGTCATTTGGGTTAACAACATTCAAAGGGTTACGCATACCACTCACGTCTCCATTATCAATTGGCACACCATCAATAATAATCAATGGATCATTATTTGCAGTTAATGATGACCCTCCACGAATACGTATCGTTGACTTTTCACCAGGTGCACCACCACCATCGGTAATCTGAACACCAGCAACCTTACCATTTATTAATTGCTGAGGTGAAGCAATTGCACCTTGATTGAAATCATCGGCACTTACCGTTTGGATTGAACCTGTAAGATCTTTCTTTTTGGAAGTACCATAACCAATAACCACTACTTCTTCCATTCCAATTATATCCTCTTCTAAGGATATATCCAAAGTAGAGGTAGAAACTATGACTTCTCGAGGCTTATAACCAATAAATGAGAAAACTAATGTTTGCCCATTCTCTACATTTAATGTGTATTTTCCGTCAGGCGTAGTAATGGTTCCCATTGTAGTACCTTTTACTGCAACTGTTACACCTGGTAATGGCATTCCATCAGTTGCATCTGTTACTGTGCCTGATACTGTCATTTGCTGTGCATAGATAGCTGAGAAACTAAAAAATGCAACCATAATCAACAGTAACTTAAAAAAATTTGACTGTTTTTTCATAAAAACTAGATTTTCAAGTGTTGATAAAACATTTTAATTTATCAATTTGACTTTTACCACGCATTTGTAATGTGCTCGTGGCGTAATCATTAATTAAACATCCGTTATCCGTTTTAAAGGATTTTTTCTGTGGATTAATTGAGAAGTGAATCTGTTAATACCTTTAAAACAATGCTTAATTCACACTTAAGATTTCATTACAAAATTAGATAAATACCGATTGAATGTAAACATTAATTAACACTCAACAACACTATTTTGCAGATGAATTACTGCAATCGTTTGCGGTGTCGTTTGCGGTGCCGTTTGCATAAAAAACATATGTTCTAAAACATTTTTATATTTTTTCACGTTTTTAATTGAAAACGTTTGCGGAAAACGACTCGCATGCACATTTAAGGTATTTTATTATCTTTAGTACCCAGCTACACACACTAAGTTCAAGAACAACGCAAATATGAAATCGCAACCAATTACAATTAAGGACATTGCAAGAATACTTGGTATTTCTCCTTCAACGGTATCTCGTGCTCTTAAAGACCATCCGGATATCAGTCCTAAAACTAAAAACCTGGTTCAAACATTTGCCGAAAAAGTTAATTATCGACCCAATGCACTTGCGCTTAGTCTGAGAAGTAGTAAAACCAACACCATTGGCATTGTGATTCCGGAGATTGTTCACCACTTTTTTTCAAGTGTAATTAGTGGAATTGAAGATGTTGCGTATGGAAGAGGCTATAATGCTATAATTTGTCAAACAAATGAAAACTACCAGCGTGAGGTTATTGATCTACAGGCACTTGTTGACAACAGGGTGGATGGAATATTAGTTTCTATGAGTAAAAACACCCATGAATTCACTCATTTCGAAAACCTTAAAGAGAATGGTGTTCCTGTTGTTTTTTTCGATCGCATATGTGAACAGATTAGCACGGATCGTGTCATTGCTGATGATTTTGAGGGCGCCCGTATTGCTACTAACCATCTTATAGAAAAAGGTTGTAAACGAATAATGCATCTTGCCGCACCACAACATCTACTAATTGGAAAGAACCGCAAAGAAGGTTATTGCAGCGCATTAAAAGAGAAAAAACTAAGCTGTGATGACCGATTGATTATTAAGTGCGACACACGCGAAACTGTTTTTACCAAAGCGGACGATATCATACGATTGGCTCCTGAAATTGATGGTATTTTTGCAGTTAATGACAGTACAGCAATTGCTGCCATGCAGGTTCTGCAGCGCAATGGCTACAAAATTCCAAAAGATATTGCAGTGGCAGGCTTTGGCGATGGACCAAATGCCAACATCGCCTATCCTCCTTTAACAACCGTTGAACAAAAAGGGTATGATATAGGCCAGGCTGCCATGCGTTTATTGATTGGTCATATCGAAAACACAGTGGAAGACGAAGAGTTTGAAACAAAGATTTTCACACCGGAATTGGTTGAAAGAACGTCTTCGCAACTAGGCAAAGAACCGTTGTAATTATCTGGCTCCTGAAACATCAGGCCTCTCATTTCCAAGATCTATACAATCATATAGGTGATGTATAATATTTACACATCACCTGGTAATATAATGCATACTAAACCAGGCTTTCATTACATTTCGAAAACGTTTGCGGAAAAATAAGTTTAAACTTTACTATTTTTTTCGTGAATTAAGACACCTCCTCTGCAATCGTTTGCAATAGGTAAATACACTGATATCATTGATGATACAGACGATCACCGCAACTTATATTAGTAGCACCTTACGTAATAATAACGTAATTTTGTTTTGGATTTAATTGATAAGAGACTTTCCTGTTAATACCTTTAGTTACCTGTTTCACTACAGGTGTATGATTTTTATTCCACTTAATATTGTCAAGGATATCGATATGGATATGCTGAAGCTATTCGTGTTTTAGCAACATTGTTCAAACAGATATTCTCAATTTAAATAAAGTAATTATGAAACAATTACCAAAGCTATCTTTTTGGCAGATTTGGAACCTCAGCTTTGGCTTTTTAGGTGTTCAATTTGGCTTTGCATTACAAAATGCTAACGCCAGTCGTATCCTGACAAGCCTTGGTGCTGATCCACATAATTTATCATTCTTCTGGTTAGTAGCTCCAATTATGGGCTTGGTTGTGCAGCCAGTTGTTGGCGCAGCAAGTGACAGAACATGGATGCGTTTAGGAAGACGTTCACCTTATATTTTAGGTGGAGCAATTGTTTCTATGATCGCTATGTTTTTTATGCCCAACGCCCCTTTAATAATGAAAGCTGGTGGTGCGGGCGTATTGTTTTTCGGCGTTGCCATGCTGGCGCTGATGGATGGTTCGTTTAATGTAACCTTCCAGCCATTTAGAGCTTTAGTGGCAGATATGACTCCCGAAGAGCAACGAAACCTCGGTTATTCTGTTCAGAGTTTCCTGATTAACGCTGGAGCTGTGATTGGTTCTGCTTTGCCATTTATATTGGCAATGGCTGGAATTGAAAATAACCCTGAAGCTGGTAAAGTAGCACCTTCGGTGATTTGGTCGTTTTATATTGGTGGTTCACTTTTACTCATTAGTGTACTTGTAACTGTTTTTAAAACGAAAGAATATCCTCCAGAAGAGTTTGAAGCTTATAAAAACATTACTCAGGAAGATAAAGAACGAAAAGAGGGCTTTTTTACTTTGTTAATGAACATGCCATCGACAATGAAACAGTTGGCAGTCGTTCAAATGTTTTCCTGGTTTCCATTTTTCTTATTATGGGTTTATGCCACAACAGCTATATCACAGCACTATTATGGTGTAGCCATTGATTTTAATGCAGAAACCGCCAGTGATGCTGAGCGAGCTATTTTTAACAATGCAGGTGATTGGGTCAATCTTTGTTTTGCTATATATAGTTTAACAGCGGCTTTATTCTCTATTGTATTACCTAAGCTTATTAGCCTTACCAACCGGAAAACTGTTTATGCCTTGTCATTATTGGCAGGAGGACTTGGGTTATTATCGATGTATCTCTTCAGCGACAAAAACATGTTGGTTATTTCAATGATGGGAATTGGAATTGCCTGGGCCGGCATTTTGGCCATGCCTTACATGATTCTGTCAGGAGCCATACCGGCTAAGCGCATTGGAATTTATATGGGACTCTTTAACCTAACGGTTGTAATTCCTCAAATATTAAGCGGTGTATTTGGCGGCCCTATATTAAAACGAGTATTCGATGGCAATGGCATTTACATTATGGTATTAGCCGGAGCATTAATGATACTTGGAGCCATATCAGTATTTTTTGTTAATACAAAAACGCAGGAACAGACTAATTAAAACTACTTATGGGACAAATTAAAGCTTGTTTGTTTGATTTAGATGGGGTGATTGTTGATACTGCAAAGTACCATTACATTGCCTGGAGAGAGTTGGCCAATGAATTAGGCTTTGAATTTACGATAGAAGATAATGAACGCCTGAAAGGTGTTAGCCGGATGACTTCCTTAAATATATTGTTGGAAATCGGCGGCAAAACATTAAGTGACGAGGAAAAAATAAAACTGGCAGAAAAAAAGAATGAGAACTACCGAACTTTCATTCTGAAAATGCAACCCAACGAAATCTTGAGTGGAGCCAAAGAGTTTCTGGAAGAATTGAAAAACAAGGGTATGAAAGTAGCCTTGGGCTCTGCCAGCAAAAATGCCATGACTATTTTGGAACGCCTGGAATTAACACATTTATTTGATGCGATTATAGATGGCACCAAAGTGAGTCAGGCAAAACCCGACCCTGAAGTATTTTTAAAAGGTGCTGAAGCGTTGAATGTTAAACCTGAAGAGTGCATCGTTTTTGAAGATGCCGAAGCAGGTGTAGAAGCAGCTTTAGCGGGAAACATGAGGTGCGTAGGAATCGGATCACCAAATGTACTTGGCAAAGCCGATTTGGTCATTGATGGTCTTCATCAGATGACCTACGACAAACTGATGAAATTAAACTAGAAGTTATTACGGATTTGGCAAGAGATGGCATCGGCCATTTAATTAAAATCTTAAACTGTGTGCAATGAAGGAGTATTTAAATCACGATGAGTGGTGCATCATAGAAGAGGGCTTCAACCCGGATAATCATCAATCTTCAGAGAGTATTTTCAGTCTCGGAAATGGTAAAATGGGACATCGGGCAAATTTTGAGGAAACCTATTCCGGTCCATCACTTCAAGGAAGTTACATTGCAGGTATATATTATCCTGATAAGACGCGTGTTGGCTGGTGGAAGAATGGTTATCCGGAGTATTTTGCCAAAGTTTTAAACAGTCCGAACTGGATTGGTATTGACGTGCAGATCGACGGACGTTACCTCGATCTTTATACCTGTAAGACAGAAAATTTTACGCGTACCTTAAACATGAAAGAAGGGTACCTGCTGCGTGAGTTTACGGCAACTCTGGATAATGGTAAGAAGATTCAGGTATCGGCCAAGCGCTTTATCAGCATGACTGACACCGAGAATGGAGCTATTCGGTATTCGGTTACACCACTGAATTTTAATGGTAAAATTGCTTTCACAGCTTACCTTGATGGCGATGTGGAAAATGAAGATTCCAACTACGATGAAAAGTTCTGGAATATTATTGAGATGGAGGCTCATAGTGGTGAAGCTTATTTAATTACCGAAACAAAAAAACTTGGTTTCCGTGCTGGTTTTGGTATGAAAGTATCAGCTTCGATTGATGACAACCCACTAAACATTACACCCGAAGTTCTGAAGAAACAGTATTGGGTAGCCAATCGCCTTGAAAGAGAAGTTAAAGAGGGAGAGTGTTTTACTATTGATAAAATTGTTGGTGTTACCAGCACATTGAACTACGATAAAAAAGCGTTACTGGAGGCTACCAAAACGATTACTACCTCAGGATTTACTAAAGGTTTTGATGCGTTGCTTTCAGATCATATTAAGGCTTGGGCTGATAAGTGGGTATTGAGTGACATTCGCATTAAAGGTGATGTGGCCGCTCAGCAAGGTATCCGCTTTAATATTTTCCACCTGAATCAGACCTACACGGGTGAGGACGAGCGACTAAATGTTGGTCCTAAAGGTTTCACCGGTGAAAAGTATGGTGGATCAACGTATTGGGATACAGAAGCCTACTGCGTACCTTTCTTTATTGCAACAGCGCCATCGGCTGTAACGCGTAATTTATTGATCTATCGTTACAAGCATTTGGAAAACGCGATAAAGAATGCGGAAAAGCTTGGCTTTAAAAATGGTGCTGCCCTTTATCCGATGGTTACCATCAATGGAGAGGAGTGTCATAACGAATGGGAAATTACCTTTGAAGAAATTCATCGTAACGGCGCGATAGCCTTTGCCATTCATAACTACATCCGCCATACCAATGATGAAGCGTATTTGGCTGAATATGGTTTGGAAGTTTTAATCGCTATTTCCAGGTTCTGGAGCCAGCGGATAAGTTTCTCCGAAGAGCGTCAGAAATATGTGATGCTGGGTGTTACCGGACCAAATGAATATGAAAACAACATCAATAACAACTGGTACACCAATAAGATGGCTGTTTGGTGCATGAAGTATACCATTGAGTCACTTGCAAAAGTGAAAGAGATGGATGCCGACCGCTATGATGCCATTATTGCAAAAACAAGCTTTAATTACAGCAATGAAATTCCTCGATGGGAGGATATTATTGAAAAGATGCACTTCCCATATAACGAAGAACTAAAGGTATTTATGCAACAGGATGGCTATATGGATAAAGAGCATATTCTTGTTGATGAGCTTGATCCTGCAGAGCGCCCAATCAACCAATACTGGTCATGGGATCGCATATTACGCAGCTGCTATATTAAGCAAGCTGATACTTTGCAAGGCATCTATGTTTTTGAAGAAGAGTTTGATTTGGAAACCATCCAACGAAACTTTGAATTTTACGAACCACGTACAGTGCATGAGTCTTCACTTTCACCATGCGTTCATTCGGTCTTGGCCGCCAAAATAGGCAACCATGAGAAAGCGTATGAGATGTATCTTCGTACATCAAGGCTGGATATCGATGATTATAATCATGAAGCGCATGAAGGCCTGCACATTACCAGTATGGCCGGCACATGGATGTCAATAGTCGAAGGATTTGGCGGTAAGCGTGTACATGATGGACAGCTCTTTCTAAACCCAATAATTCCGCAACAATGGCAAGAATACTCATTCCGCCTGTCGTTTATGGCAAATGAGATGGAAGTTGTTGTTGATGACAAGAATGTCACCATCATTTCTCATGCTGAAAATACCATTGAACTAAGAGTATTTGACAAGCTTGTTAAAGTAGAGGCCGGACAATCTGTTAATGTTCTACGGTAACGAGATTTATGTTGTTGTTTTAAAAGGAGCTTAAGGCTCCTTTTTTTGTATTCAGCCGCTAAGCTGATTTTACCACCTTTAGGTTTGGAAGTCGATCAATACTCTTCCAAAGAGAATAATCGTTCGGTGATAAAGAATATTAATTCGGCGATAGTGCCGTAAGATAATTCCTTACTGCCGGGACATACGTCGATGTAGAATCGTTAATCTTCGGTAGCAAATACTATTGCGGCGATGTGGAATAATTCTTCTTCCGAAGGGAATAATCATTGAGCAAGATAGAATGATATTGCGGAGGTGTTGCCGCTGAATGATTCATTAACCATTAGGCTTTTCTATGAGAATAGTGAGAGACCTGCCATCAAAATCAGGGACGGTTTCGGCAGTCATCTCTCACTAAAACCCAGAAAAACTATATATTGATAGAAATTATAATGCGGCTTAAAATTGTAACGATTGTTATTCCTACAACTATATACCACATTCTATTATTGTTCGATGTATTTGTGTTATTGGAAACTTCCTTTGATATCATGATTGACTATTAAAAGATGATGGTTTGTAAATAATATGTAAGGGCACCGGCCAGGTAGCCAACGAAGGCGATCCATGAGATACGACGTAAGTACCAGATGAAGTCTATCTTTTCTAGGCCCATGGCTGCCACACCAGCTGCCGATCCGATAATCAGCAAGCTACCCCCTGTGCCGGCACAATAAGCCAGAAAGGTCCAAAACTGACCATCCTGAACAAACTGACCTGTAAAACCAGTGGCTGCCGGGTCGGCAATTTGGTACATACCCATTGAAGCAGCCACTAGTGGAACATTATCTACAACTGATGAAATAATTCCAATCAGAATATTTACGACATAGATATTTTTAAAATTTTCATCGAGCCATTGTGCCATCAGATCCAGATGCCCGGCAGATTGTAATGCCGCCACTGCACTTAACACGCCCAGAAAAAACAGAACCGTTGGTACATCAACCGCTTTCAATGCGGCCGTTACAGTCAGTGTTCTTCGATCTTCAGCACTGCGATTTTTTAAGTATCGGTCGGTCATAATCCACATTACCGATAAGCCCATTAACATTCCCAGGTAAGGAGGCAAGTGTGTGATTGTTTTAAAAACCGGCACTGAAACCAATGCACAAGTACCCACCACCAACATAAACACCTGCTCCCGATAGGTGGTAAAAGCCCTGGTTTCATCGTCAGGCAATGCGGGCCTTACAGCCTGCCCCTCAACCGTGAACATGCTAAACAAGGAGGTTGCGACGATCATATTCACCAAACTCGGAACAATCAGCGTTGTTATAATATGAGCCGCAGTTATTTGTCCGCCAATCCAAAGCATAATCGTTGTTACATCACCAATTGGCGACCAGGCACCACCCGCATTAGCCGAAACCACCACAACACTGGCAAATACCCAACGATTTTCCTGCTTGGTAATTAGCTTCCTAAGAACGGTTATTATAACAATGGTAGTGGTGAGGTTATCAAGCACAGCAGACATGAAGAAGGTCAATATGCTAACGATCCATAATAGCCGTTTGACATTGCTACTTTCAATTTTGCTGGTGATTATTTTAAACCCTTGATATTTGTCAACGAGCTCAACAATGGTCATTGCTCCCAATAGGAAAAACAAAATGGAGGCAATCTCTGATAAGTGATGAAACAGCTCATCATGTGTGATAAAATTCAAAAGATCACCACTCCCCTGAGCATTAAAAGTTCGCCACGAGGCACTATAACCTTCTGCCAATATCTGCTCACCACCAAGTGCATAAATCGCCCATAAGGCCGAGCCAATAAATAAAGCAACCGCTGCTTTATTTACTTTATTGACATGTTCGAATACGATTAGACAATAGCCTACTACAAAGACTATTAACATCAGTAAAAACATATTTCCTGAAATAGAATTTTTACCCACAATACAAATTGCAGGCTATAAATAAAGTGAATAAGTAATTTTAGAAGCGAGACTATAAAGTCGGTGGTGAGCTATCGGACTCGAATAGGATGATACTGCATTCGTCCGTAAATCCATTGACGTACAACTGATCTTGCGGCAAAACCCAATTAGAATCCTGATGGCCAGCCGGCGAGTAGTCTTCCTCATTTACTTCATCATCGCCGTCAACCAGGGTAGAGAGAGCACAATTAACAGACAATGAAGTTGTCGATGGATCAAGCTGAACAGTGTTTTCAATGCCACACTCAGAAATTTCATAAGCACAGTCTGTTGCAGCTCCCCAAAGTTGGTTTGCCCACAACACACCCAGAAAGATGAATATATGCCAGAAATTCTTCATGTTTAATTTTAAAGGCCGCAAATGTAACAGAATTTCGTCAGCTCCAAAATTAAATTCTCTTAATAAAATATCGATGTGTAAAATATCAGAAATATGAACAAATGATTTGCATTCATTTAGCCCTCTCGCTTATTTTTGTAAGATGATGCTATTAATGCGACATATTCGAACGATTAGTTTGGTGATGTTTTGCTGTCTTATTACGCCAAGCTTTAATGTAGTTAAGTCGCAAGAACTGGCCGATTCGATTAATGTGGTTTTGGAGCACCGTATTGTAGAATCTGATACCATTCCACACATTAACTTACAGGAAGTACCAGTAATTCCACCTTATAAATTTAAAAACAAGCGACAGAAAAAGCGTTACGGTAAATTAGTGCGTAACATCAAAAAAGTATTGCCGTATGCCCGCAGTGCCGGCGACAAAATTAATGAAATTAACCATCATCTGGCTTCGTTACATTCCGAAAAAGAGAAGAAAAAGTACCTCAACCAGAAAGAAAAAGAGCTGTTTGATGAATTTGAAAAGCCTTTGCGAAAGCTTACTTTTTCACAAGGCCGCTTATTGATCAAACTGATTAATCGAGAAACGGGTGACACCACCTACGAACTAATCAAGCAATACAAAGGTGGCGTGTCAGCCTTTTTCTGGCAAGGCATCGCCCGCTTATTTGGCTCTAATCTGAAATCGGAATACGATGAAAATGGTGACGACCGAATGATCGAGCACATCATTATGCTTATTGATAATGATATAATCTGAGTTGTCGTTTATTCATCTTTAAAGAAGCAGGGTGAACGCATTTAAAATATAATA
>DIYS01000013.1 GCA_002429115.1 Saccharicrinis sp. UBA6048
AAGGATGACATTATATTTTTTAGAAACAAAATCTCTACGGTGCTCGCATAACCTTGACAAATAAGATTGTTATCTGATTTGTCAAGTAAATTAATATACTTATTTTTCATAATAATTCAGATCAATCTTTAGCTTTACGTTATTTGTATTTCATATATATTATTGTTGTATATTTTGTAAGACGTGAAGAAGTATGATTGTGTGTTATAACTTTGACTTTAGGTATAAGTTTAAATCCTATTGATTCCTATTTAGAAAATCAGATTCTAAAAGCCGGTTTGCACGGAAAGTATGAGTTTACATCTTCTTTTGTTACACCTTCAATTGATGTTGATATGGATGGTGTCAAATCAAATTATTTGATATTGAAAAATCCAGAAAAACAAAATCAAGAATGAGATCAGAATATACGACAAGTATTGGTCTGTAGCACACATTTACAAAATTATTATAGGACATGAAATTAAAGAGGTAATCAATTACCCAGAAGTTAAAAATTCCACTGAATTTGAATTATTGGCAGAAAGTAAAGGTATTAATGTGTTAGAAGATATAACAGAAATAATTGATAAATATACTCAGCAACTACCAAACGTCAAATCTATATAGAACCAGGTTGGGTTAAAGTTACAAGTGAGTTTAGATATAAGCAGATTACAGTTGAAACTTAAGATGTAAAAATACAATGACGAATAATTGTTTACAACCTTATTATTTATTGATGTTCCTAGCAGACAGCTATGTGGTTAATAGTTGTCCTTTTGGCACGCGTGCTGTAGAATACAGCAAAAACCTTCATCCTTTTTATTCACTTAGGTAGAGTATAATTCGAGGATGAAGATTTTAAGGATAATGTAATTAATAGCTATGGAGCTATTGATTCAATTATTCTACCAAGCAGATGCAAATCTTCAGCGCCTGCCACTTCGGTCGAACATTCGCCCAGCCATCCGTTTTCCTGGTTAATGGCACAGTGCACACGCACAAAATCAATACCTGGTAAGTGAACATTATTACCATCAGCATCCATTGCCCATGAAATGTCAACAGCCGAATTATCGTGCGTATTAGGATAGTTATCAGCATATCCATAGCGATAACCATATAAAACGTAGTAGTTACCTTGTCCACTTTCGTCGATGCCATTTTCAGGCAAGCGTGTACCAGATAAGGTGTATGAATCACCTTCAATCCAGGATGGGAAATAAGGCTGGTTATGAAACATATTTTTTACTTTAAAGCCTGAATTTCCCTGGTTATCTTCCCAACGTATATACTCGTCTATGGGTTGGTCTGGTTCTTCCTGAGGACGATAATAGGTGATTTTATAGTTTTTGATCATTTCCATATCATTGCCGTTTTCCAAGCCCAAATTATACCAGGGTTCATTGCTTACCGCTTCGTGTGAGCTACCGGCAATTTCGTACCACTCATCCACATCTGCCTCTCCATTTTGGTTTTTATCGTAAGCTACCATTATTACTCCAGGCTCACAACTACCTCCAAATGGAGCATCTGGTTGTGGGTTAGCTGCTGCACCAAAGGCATTTCCTTTAATGCGGAAATCACGCAAACCGGGTAAGTTGGCAACAGTATGGTCAAATCGAAATGTTACATAGCCACCAAACCCTCCAAGCGTCACCATCGAAGATGCTTCTCCAACCAATAAATCATTGGTTTTTTGTATTATCGTTTCTTGCGTGTCTCCATTCTGGTATTCAGGCAACTGATTAACAAACTGACCAACCCCGGGAAGGTAATCTATAACCTGAGAGATATAAGGGCTAAAAGCTTTAGTTTCTTGCTCTACCATCACCTCAACCGGAATGTTTTCAGTACGGTTTCCATCCAACACTTTCAGCTCTAATTTGTAGTGGCCTGTTTCTATGGCTATAAACATCAATTCAGATGTTTTACTAAGCAAAGAGTCAACAGGTCCTAAAGGTGTTCCAGTTAAATACCAATTAAAGCCTGCGTTTTCATACCCTGTTATTTCAGGTATGATTTCAAGTACTGTTGAGCGAACAGTAGTATATCTATCATTTAGGTCAATCTTGTTAGGATGCGGGTTATCATCATCGGTACAGGCTACAATACTCAATAAAGTTAAACAGATAAAAAGCCATCGGGTAAGGAGATTGTTGTTTTTCATTTTAAATAAATTTTGTGAGTTGTTTTATTTTAAAAGAGCAAAATGTGCCGGTATGTCTCCGGTGCGTACGTTCCATTTCTTTTTACCGTCGCGGTTGAAACAGTATAACATACCGGGAGTGACGTAATTGCCGGCATCGCTTACGAAAATGTCACCTGACGCCTCGTGCACCATTACACCATAAGGAATTTCAATTTCCTTTTCTGTTCCATCGTTAATAAAATTCCGTGTTATTACTTTATGTGTTTTTGTATTAACAATGGCATAGGTAATGGTATTCGAATAGTTTATGTAGCTCCATGAAACACTGCATACATAAAGCGAATCGCCTACCATATGACAGCAGCTTACCGGTACATCTAAGGTATCGGTAACCATCTGTTTTTGGGTGTCAATATAAAATAGACGGGAGGGCAATTCTTTATAATCGCCACGTGAGCTTACCCATAGGTTGCCTCTTTGGTCGGCTCTTATGCGATGCAGGTTGTATTCCACATCGATGCGTCTCTCTTCGGTGAAAGAGGCGATATCGATCACCGAAACGGTTCGTTCGTAGTTGTCGGTGCTTCCGGCTCCCATGTAACCACCGGAGTTGGCCACATATATTTTACCTCCTGTGATCGCCAGCTCATCAGGTTGAAAACCAACAAGGCATTTATCTACCACCTGCAATGTGGCAGTATCAACTTTAGCAACAAAGCCTAGTTGTGTATAGTCGGGGTTTATTTCAACAGGACCGGCATAGGAGGTGACATAAGCATATGGTCCATCAAATTGGATATAGCGACAATTGGGAATCTCAATCTGTCCAATTCGTTTAGCTGTTTGAGCATCCATCACTTCAATTTTATTAGAAACATTTATGACAGCGTATAACTTTGAGCCATATATCTGTACATCGTTACCAACGTCTCCCAACTCTTTGGGAACCTCGGGATTCTTTTCTGCATAGATATTCCGACTGTAGGTAGCGGTATTAAAGTTGTAGTAGTCAAGCGTTGATTTATTGCTTCCCATATTACCTTCGTTCAAAAGGTAAAAGCCTTTATAACCACCTGTATCTTCTGGAGGGGTAAGTTCAATTATTTCTTCTGATAAAAAGAGTTCCACATCATCTCGACACGACCATAGTAGTGTTGACAGTATAAGATTTTTTAGAAGAAGTAGTATTCGATTCATAATTCAAGAGTTAATGTCAATCTGTAATTTCGTTTAGGCATCGGATAGTTTAAGACTACCTCATAATCCTGGTTAAGCAGATTATTGACCTCAAGAGACATTTTCAAGTTCCAGTTGTTTATGGCAAGGGTTTTAAAGACCGACATATCATTGGTGTACCAGGGTTGCTCATAGTTTTCGGATATGTTAGCTGAGTTGTGGTAGCGCTCGCCCACGTATACAAAGCTGTAATTAAACTGCCAGCTGCGATACACGGCAGTGGTAGTAAACGACCCGCTGTGCCAGGGGATATAAGGAATTTGTCCTCCCCAGGTCGTTTTCTCCAATTCAGGATTCTTCCTATGTGTAAAATCTTGTGCTTTCTGATAGGTATAGGTACCCTTCATATTCAGTAAAATATCATAAGGTAAATTGAATGTGGTGGCTGCCACAGCATCAATACCTCGTATTTCAACTTTTCCCAGATTCATCATCATCCATCGGTACATGCCACTTCCTTTGGGCACTGCAACAATTTTATTCGTTATTTCATTATAGTAGACATCCATTTGAATGTCCCAATGTGCCAGAATTCGGTCCATAGTATTTTTTAAATATTTGAATCCGAGGTTGTACTGATGCGTATATTCGGGTTCCAACTTAATATTGCCGATGTCGGTATAGTATAAGTCGTTGAAAGTTGGCATGCGGAATATGTGCTTATAAAACGCCCTGAATGTAAGGTTATGGTTATTAAAAGGAGCATATGAGAAGAACACAGCAGGTGTTATTTCCTCTTTATTGGGAGCAGAGCTGGCACTTTGCTCATTGTCCGAATTAATTTTTTCATTGATAAAGGTGCCTAAAACACTTGCCTGACTTTTAAATTTCCCCAGGTCGAGAGCTGATGCCAACGCGACAAGGGTTGAACGTCGAGTGGGATAAACTAATCCGGCTACATTGGAGCGCAACCAGTTCCATTGTAAATCGGAGGAGAAGGAGATGTCCCACCAGTCGGTCAATTGATATTTTTGCGCTAATGACGCATAAGCTTCTTGTTGTAGGAAGGTATTGTCGATGAACATCAGCGTCGTATCCGGATTCAGGTAGCGCATTTCGTCATTGGCATATTTTAGTTTCAACATCAGGTCATAGCGTTCAGTAACCATCTTACGCCAGCCTCCCTGTATAAAAAAGTTGGTGTCCCACTGGCGTTGTGAATTCATCCAGCGGTTATTCACAATTGCGCCAGGAATACCTCGCTCAGAATCATAATAATAGGCCTTTAACTCCCAATGACCATCTTGCATTTGTCCATACAGGCCACTTTCCAGCCTTAAAGCATGGATATCGCCATTTCTTCGAATGGCCGAGGTGTCGTATGCTACTTCTCCGTTACTTGGTAATACCCGTTTGTAGCGGAATTTGTATTTTCCTGATGAATAGATGTATTCAGCATTGAACGATGCGTTTATATTTTTAGTTAGTTTACGTTCGTAAAGAACAGAAGGGTTAAGCAGGTCGAATGAACCTGTGCGGAAAGTAGCTTTCCAGTGCTCTTTTTCGTCTGAAGTAAAGTGTGGCCGTCTAAATTTAAGATAAATAGACCCGGAGGAGCCGTAATCTCTGGCAGGTTGGAAAATATCACTCTTCTGACCGTTATACAACGAAATACTCTCAATATTATCCAATGAGAATTTTCCAAGGTCAATCTGCCCGTTTTGTGCATTCCCTAATTGAATACCGTCATAGAAAACCCCCATATGGTTGGTGCCCATGCTTCGGACATTAACTGTTTTTAAACCGCCAACGCCACCATAGTCTTTTATCTGAACTCCGGCAAAATAACGAATGGCATCGGCCACCGATAAGCTATTGAGTGCTTTTAGCTGCTCGCCTTCGAGTTGTTGAGCCGGGATAATGGCTTTGGAAGATGATTGAGGGGCGGTTATTACCACCTCGATTATATGCTGAACACTGTCAAGCTTGCTCTGTGCTTCGGTATAATAAGGCAGGCCTAACAAAAGTAATAATAGGGATAAAACTATTCTATTCATCAATTTCGGACTGTTCAAGCATTAAGAAAAAAACTCTGTCAGTTGGTAGCGTAACCAACTGACAGAGGTTTGTATTTGGAAAAAAAATATAACAGAAAAAATTAGCGCTTAATCACTTTATGTGTTGATACTTTATTGTTACTAATAACAGAAATGATATATGTGCCTGTTTTTAGATTTGATACATCAATAGGATCAACATTTCCCGTTAACAGGCCTTGCTGAACGAGTTGTCCGGTAAGGCTGTAAATTTGATATTGGCTTTTGACATCAGCACCCTCAATGGTTAAGAAGTCATTGAAGGGTAGTGGGTATATTTGTAATGCTTCAGTCGACGTCTTATCATCGATAGCAGTTGCTGTACTGGCAGTTACATTAAACGAAGCTTCGCTGCTAACACCATTCGAAATGGCTTGAATAGTAATTTGTGTGCTTCCGGACTTACTTCCTGGTGTTAATATCAATTGATTACCGTTAATTGCTGCTTCAGCTATTGAATTATCAGTATTATTAATAATATTAATCAGAATAGATGCATCATTATTATCAGAATCCGATACCAGGTCAGTAATTATGTACGATTTGGCTGCATCATCTGGTAAGAAATTAACATCCGCAATATCTAACACCGGTGCCTGTGCATCAGGGAAGACTGGCATAGCCGGAAACCAATAGTAAGGCTCAAGAGCTAGAGATGAAAGTTCATTACCCGTTGTTCCATCATAGATGTATAAAGTATTCGTCAGGCTATTGTCGCCCCAACCACTCTGTTTACCAGTCACATATACTTGGTTTGTGCCAGGATGCACACGAAGGCCAGCTCCATATAATTCCATATCGGCTTCAAGGGTAATGAATGGTGCATCTAAAGAGCTTGCATCACCAATGGTGTATTTATAGATGATATTACTACCAGACCAGCCTCCTGGTTTAGCCCAAAATAAGGCATTTTCGGTACTGCTGGCACAGAAACTGTTGGCATTCCAAGCCCAGCCAAATGCTGAAGGAATTTCAATTCCTGCCGGTAAAGCAATCTCTTGCTGCTCCAATGTGTAAGGATTCACCTTAAGCAAAGTCGTTCCGGCCCCAATGTAAACAAAACCGTCATAAGCTTGTACAACTCCGCTGTAAGAAGCTCCTGAAATGGTTTGTTCTATGACATCTGTAGAAGCATTGATTACAGAAACAGCATCGCTTTTAATCGCAAATACATAAGCACCTGCACGCAGCATATTCCCATATTCACCATCTGTCGTTTCAATTTTTGAACCTACAGTATGGTTATCAATGTCATAGATATAAATTCCACGGGTTGTTCCAATGTAGCCTTTTTGAGGTGTAACACCTACAAAAGCTCGTCCGTCTGATTTGTTACCGCTTTCCCCTGGGTTAAATTCATCAATTGTCACCAGTTCATTCATTGTCGAAGCATCTGTAACAACCAAGCGAGGTCCTTGTTTGGACATAAAATAAAACTTACCACCATAAATAGTCCCAAATTGAGTTGTTATGCCTAACGTTTTACCTGGGTTTTCCTGCTGATAAGCACGATAAACAAATTGATTGTCGCTTGTGACATAATTAACTGTGCTATTCGAATGACCAAACCAATCTTCGTTAACAATGAATGCACCATTAGAATAATTTATATCACGCAATTCAATGCTGAATGTGGTATTTGCCGCATCACCTGATGAAGTCCCTTTTACAGTTACTTCAGCGGTTCCCGCTGCATCTGCCAAATAGTCGATTTTCAAGCTTGTCCCGTCTACAATAGCATTAGCCAAGATAGAATTTGTACTTGCCGAAACCGAATATTCAACCGTTTCTCCCTCCTTAGCAGTAAAATAATCATTTAAGTTAAGAACAGTCTGAGGCGCATTGATAGGTAATAGCTTATCATTGATTGATTGGCTAACTGATGGTGCTTTGCTTAAGCGGATTTCGGCTATAGGATCACCATAATTAATCATGTAAGCCTTACCTCCGTCGGTAATATCACCAGTGGCTTTTAACATGGCAAACCAGGCAAAAGAAGCACCACCATAAACACCAAGCTTTTCGTAATTTTGTGAATCCCCTGTATTTCCGTTCCAAACAGCAAGGAAGCTTCCTCCTGTAAAATCATTACAATTAAAAAGCATGTTGCCTGCATCATCTGTAGCACAGTCATAAGGGCCATTACCTGGCATAGAAGTAATAACAGTTCCATCTCCTACTGTAAGAAAACTACCATCTGTGGCAGCTATTACATTGGCTACATCGGCAGCTGCCCATTGATACATCAGGGTACTTCCTGCTGGGTCGTATTTGGCATTGTAAACATTACCACTTGCATCAACAGACAGTCCGGTTGAATTACCACCAATTTCGATTAGTTTTTTATGGTTATCATTTCCCGACTGATCTAACAATGAAATACAGTTAATATCATTCACACCATCCCATCCTTCAGTATTTAATCCGGATACATAGTAGTTCCCATTCTGTATTTCCATATCGAAGTTACCCGGAAAAGTAGCTACATGGGTCCATGTTCCAGTAGCGATGTCAACACTAAAAATCCGATCGTCCGTCAGTCCTGATACAGTATATCCAAGCCATAATTTTGTTCCATCAGGATCGGCAGTTACAAAGCTAACCCATGCTCCAGTGTATTCAGCCGGGGCTTTTCCAAAATCACGCGTTTGTTCAAGTGTAGTAAGGTCGTAACAATACAATCCATCGCTATCAATAGCGTAAAGGTTATTTCCTAAAATATCATGACAAGAAAAAGCTTTGTCAGAAATAATATCTTTAGTTACATAACCTTCTTGGGGCGATAACCAGGAGCTTTGTCCTAATATTGATGTAAGGACAAGGAATAAACTTAAAAAAGACAAATATATTTTTTTCATTATGTTATTCATTATTATTCAACCATTATTTTATACAATGCTGCAGCATCATCAGCGGGTTTAGCCAGGTAAATGCCTCTTTCGAGTTTCACGAGTTTTGATTCATTTAACTCGGATGCTCTTACCTTCATCACCACATCACCTTGAACATTACATATATGATATTGACCAGCTTTTTTATCCTCGCCGCCGTCATTTGATGGTAAAATCAAAATGCGTTTTAAGGCTTGTTTTGTTTTGCTAACGGTTGTTGCCTTTAAGTTTATCTTATTTGATTGACCAATCGGTCCTACATCAACAACACCACATACTTCAGTAGAAGCCTCACCAAGCCATCCGCAATTGCGATTCATACCTGTTTGAATTTTGACAAAATCTATTTGATCTAATACGACAGTATTACCTGATTCATCAATTGCCCATTCAATTTTCATAGCATCACCACCAGCACCCTCAATGATACCAATTGTAGCTGGATTATCAGGTTGTGTTAACGGATCGCCACCTTGCTTTGGATGATTGTCGGCATAACCATAATCCAGCGCAAAAGATTGAATATAAGTGGGGTTACTGTCATCCACATTGCCTTCAATTAAAGTGCCTCCGTATCGCTCAAATCTCTGATTCATAGTCGGAAAATGCGTAGGTGATGGATAATAAGGTTGCGTATGGTACGCATTAGCCTTCACCACACCGGTGATGTTATGGTAATCGCGCCATGGAACATCGAAACTTCCACCAGGATTGGCATACATTATTGAATATGCCGCATCTGTTGAAGGTAACTCATAATCACTGCCTTTTAATTGATACCAGGTGTCATCAGCCTGCCCGTTGTTATTTTCGTCCTTCATGACATAAACAATTCCTGGCTCAGACCAGCCGGTAAAAGGATTTCCAAAGATGGTGAAATCAACACCATAAGGATTTGCCGGATCGTTTTCTATGGAATGATCAAAGCCTAGTATTACGTACCCTCCGAAGGCGCCAAGGCTAACGGTACCGTTAATACCGCCAATAAGGGTTTGTGCCGAAGATGCGTCACCCCATGGAGAACTGTTTATAAACTGACCCGGTGCCGGCTTATATTCAAGCACATTGGCAACATAGGGTGATTGTGCCATTAAAAGGCCACTACACCATAAAAATGTAGTAATAAAAAAGTAAATTTGTTTCATTAATACAGTTGTTAGAATTAATAATTATTGTGTTGATTCACGGAACAGCAGTGTTCGCCAAAACCATCTGCTGTTCCTTTTTTTATTTTTAAACCCATATACATTAACGACCACAATAAGTGGTATCTATAATGTGTTGTTTTAATATTTATGTGCTGTATCTTTTTTCATTGTTACTGAATTTTTAATAATTGATTTTACAGCAACAATGCAGGCAGGACGCCATGTATCCATTGTGGTTGATCACTTGCCTGTTCACCGCAGACTGTAAAATCTATATTGCAATGGCAGGTCTTCTGACTTATCCCAACTTTTGAAACCTTCCCATCCCATGTTATACGAGACAGTGGTGTTTTATCAAAAGTATTGACCTATTTTATTGGCCGGGCTTCACAGCAGCGGGAACTGTTGCCGATTTTCACGGCATTCCCTTTTAATTCCTAACGGTTGAACCATCATAGAAACCAAATGCGACACAAATGTATGACTTATTTTTATTTTCAGATAATAATTTTTGTCTAAATAAAAAATAATGTTCTTAAACATTTAAAATAGTGTTATGTCGTATTTGATTTTAACCTGCATTCTACCTAACTCTTTAGCGATTTCTTTTGTCTAATTCAAAGGATTTTGGATATTTGGATAGTGTTGGTCATTGAGATTAACAGTTATGAATTCATACCTTTTTATAAATCATTAATACCAGATTTTACAGCAACAATGAATAACCAAATAGTCTCGTCTTAAAAAAAGTTGTTCATATGTCCGTTCTCCACAGACTGCAAAATCAGTTCATTTGGCAGGTCTTCTGACCTAACTCTATTTTTGACACCTTCCTAACCAGCAACACCTGTCAGTGGTATAAATTCAAAACATTAGCGAGTCTCACAGCAACAGGAACTGTTGCCGATTCAAACGGCATTTCCTTTTAATTTTCAATAGCTTATAAATCAAGAAAAACCAAATACGGTGCAGAAGTTTAATAATATTCCTTATTTACTAAATAAGAACTGACAATTTCCCTCACATTCACTTGACTAATCTATCTAAATTTTCCTTAAGACCCTTACTTTAAAGTGGCTTAAGGAAAAACAAACAGCATAAATTGGTGTCTGAGCAATTATTTATACTTGCTAATGGTGTTTTTCAGTTTTTGTAACTTTTGACTATGCAGTTTTATTCTATCTCAAGCAAAACCTGATCTTTTAAAACACTCTCTGATTCTTTGGTAAGTATACTGCTAATAACTCCATCGCTCGGACTAACAATTTCGTTTTGCATTTTCATGGCCTCCAATAAAAACAAAGCTTCACCTTTTTTCACCTTCTGATTTTTTTGTACAAAAACCTCACAAATTGTTCCTGGTAAAGGAGCCATAACCTTACAGCTACCGGAAGCTATAGTTTTCGAAAGCTGCTTCTCACGCTCATACGATTGCTCCGATTCAATGCTGAAAGAATAGGTGTTTCCATTGACCTGAACGCAACAAACGTTTTGTTTTAACTTAACTATTTCGCAAGTAAAAGGCTTATCTTTGATTGTTACCGTAAGCTCATTATTTTTATCCAATGAGCTCACAGGAACAATCTCCTCATTTATAGTTAGGCTCATATCTTTTTCGTTTACATCAAACGTAGTGGAATGCTCACCTACCACTATATATTTTTTATCTCCCATCACTTTTTCTTTTATGATTTTATCAGATGGTTTAATTGCCACGAATTAACTTGTCCCTGCTGCATATCACCCCCTTCTATACTAGAACGCTCAGTTAAATAAGCCTTTAAAGCAGCAGCACTAGCAGCCATATATTCATCCTCTTCCTGATGATTTAATTGCGACAAATCTTCTGCTACAAACGAAGTTGAATACGTCCCATGAACAAAAGAAGCCGTTTCTAACACCTGCCTAAAAAAAGGAATGGTGCTTTTAATTCCTTTTATTTTTATCTGCTTTAGGATATCCTTTGATAATTCAACTACCTCCTCGCGCGTATCGGCATACACAATAGCTTTCGCTATTAATGAATCGAAACATGCAGGCACCACTTTATCGGTTTTGTAACCACTATCCACTCTTAAGTTTGGATGGTCGGGAAATTCTATCTCCTCAATAATTCCGTTGCACGGCGCAAAATCAGCCTGTACATCTTCGGCATTAATTCTAAACTCAATGGCATGAGACTTAATTTTAATATCTTCCTGCATTAAAGTCAATGATTCTCCTTGAGCAATACGAATTTGCTGCTCAACAATATCAACTCCTGTAATTATTTCAGTAACCGGATGCTCCACCTGAATACGTGTATTCATCTCCATAAAATAATGCTTACCATCTGCATCTACCAAAAACTCAACGGTTCCCACACTATAATAACCTACAGCTTTACACAAGGCCAATGCATCAGTACCTAGTTTTTGTCTGTTTTCCATCGATAATAAGGGCGAAGGCGCTTCCTCCAGCAGCTTTTGATGCTTACGCTGAATACTACATTCCCTATCGAACAGATGAATCATATTACCATATGTATCGGCCACTACCTGTACTTCAATATGCCGCGGTTGAACCACATATTTTTCAATAAACACAGCGCCATTTCCAAATACAGATTTAGCTTCGTTTATGGCCATTTTAAACATCTTGGGCAGGTCTTCTTCCGTCTCCGCCACTCGCATCCCTTTACCACCTCCACCGGCAACTGCTTTAATGATGACCGGAAAACCTATTCCCCTAGCAATGTCCAAGGCTTGCTCAACTCTTGCTACAATGCCTTCGCTACCTTTTAATATAGGTACGCCAGCTTGCTGAGCCATATTTCGGGCAATACCTTTATTACCCATTTTATCAATAACCTCGGCTGATGGGCCAATATATACAATAGAATTACGTTTACATTCCTTTGCAAAAGCCGGGTTCTCCGACAAAAAACCATAGCCCGGATGTATTGCATCAATTTGATGCGCCTTAGCTCTTTCAATAATTAATTCAATATCCATAAATACATTGGTAAATGTATTGGACGAAACATCAATCAGTTCATCGGCATAATTTAAATACAATGCATTAGGTTCCTGATGGGTTAAAAACATATACGTTTTAATACCCATTTGTCTGGCTGTTTTTGCAATACGAATAGCAATTTCGCTACGGTTTGCAATCAGTATAGATTTAATCATATCTGTATTTTTACAATGGAATATTACCGTGTTTGCGTGGTGACTTTTGTTTTACCTTATTCTCTAACAAAGCAAACGCTGAGATTAATTTCGCACGTGTTTTTTGTGGTTCAATCACTTCATCCACATAGCCATTTTCTTCGGCTATAAAAGGATTGGCAATATTCTCTTTATAATCCTGCACCAATTCATCTTTTAATTGAACCGGATTCTCAGCATCCTTTAATTCTTTGTGATGAAGTATTTTTATGGCACCTTCGGTTCCCATCACCGCTATTTCGGCAGTAGGCCAGGCGAAGTTAAAATCGCCACCCATGTTTTTACTGTTCATTACAATGTAAGCACCACCGTATGCCTTACGAACAATAACCGTAATTTTAGGCACAGTAGCCTCTGCAAAAGCATACAACAATTTAGCACCGTGCATAATAATAGCTTCATGCTCCTGGTGTTTGCCCGGCATAAAACCCGGAACATCTTCCAACACCAAAATTGGAATATTAAAGGCATCGCAAAAACGAACAAAACGAGCGGCCTTACGGGATGCATTAATATCAATGGTTCCGGCCATTACTTTAGGCTGATTGGCCACAATACCAATTGCCCGGTTATTGAGACGTGCTAAACCGGTAATCATATTTTGCGCGTGATATTCTGCAATTTCAAAAAAGCTATTATTATCCACCAAACGATTGATTATATCAATCATATCATAAGGCTTGCTTGGGTCATCCGGAAGCACATAGGAAATATTCTTCAAGTTTTGAGATGCAATGGCTTCCTGTGCTGATTCCGGTGCCCTTTCAATATGATTAGATGGTAAAAATGACAGCAGCTTTTTTACACCCAATAAACAGTGCTCTTCATCATTATAAATAAAATCAGCCACTCCCGATTTAGACGAATGTACCTCTGCTCCACCCAGGTTCTCAAAACTAATATCTTCATTCAACACCTCTTTAACCACCGATGGCCCGGTAACAAACATGTGCGATGTATTTCGAACCATAAACCTAAAATCGGTTAAGGCAGGCGAGTACACAGCACCACCAGCAGCTGGTCCAAGAATAATAGAAATTTGCGGTATCATTCCGGATGCGTTTACATTGCGGGTAAATATGCCGGCATAACCGGCCAAACTCGCAATACCCTCCTGAATACGCGCACCACCAGAATCAATTAATCCTATTATTGGATGTCCCATATTCAATGCTAAGTCCTGTACTTTTTGAATTTTTTGGGCATGTATTAATCCCAACGAACCACCCATCATATTAAAGTCCTGCGCATAAATCATCACTTTACGTTTATTGATGGTTCCATAACCACAAATCACTCCGTCGCCAAAAGTATCATTAGCAGCATTTTGTGGTTTGCGCAAAGCATCTATTTCATTAAAACTTCCTTCATCTAATAAATATTCAATGCGCTCGCGGGCTGTTAACTTACCTTTTTTGTGCTGTTTTTCGGTATAATTACCTTCGTACTGTTTTTGGTGTTTTTTCTTTCTCTTAAAGAATTCTTTAAACACCTTTCTATTTTCCTTCATCTATTATAATTATATATAAACACCATAATCAACCAAGCCAATTGATGGCTGATTTAAGCAAAAAGTAAAATGAAAATTTGCGCCAATAAGATTCTTAAAAACATGGTTAACGGATAAACCATGGCGTAACCGTTGGCTTGCGCTTGTGTTGGAGCCATTGAGTTTGCAAACTCCAAAGCAGGAGGATCCGTTGATGCTCCGGATAACAAACCACAAATACTCAAGTAATTTAATTTTAAGAATCGAGCTAATACACCCGTTATAAAAAGCGGAAGAAAAGTAATAAAGGCAGCCAGCCCCATTAAAGTGAGTCCACCATTCATTAAGGTTTCCCAGAAATGCTTACCTGAACCAATACCAACGCAGGCTAAGAATAAAATAATCCCTAACTCACGAATAAATTTATTAGCACTTGGCGTGATATAAAAATCGAGCTTACCAACCCTTCCTTTATGCCCTAGTAGTAGAGCTATAATTAACGGACCTCCTGCCAAACCTAACTTAGCCGGAGCGGGTAAACCGGGAATGAAAATTGGAATGCTTCCTAGCAACACCCCTAATAAAATTCCAATAAACAAAGGAACCAAATTAGGGTGACTTAAACTTTGCAAAGAATTACCCAAAAAGTTAGCTACTTCCGTCATCTTATTTCGAGCCCCCACAACCCTTACTGTATCTCCAAATTCCAAGGTAGTATTTGCTTGAGGAATAATTTCTGTATCTCCTCTGAAAATTCGGGTAATATTAGCCGGAAATAATCCTGATATATTTGATTCTTTTAAGGGCTTACCTGTAATTTTTCGATTAGTAATTATTATATGACGCATTACCATTTGCCCTTCATACTTAAACTTCTCTGTCTTTTTAACCTTACCAACTGTTAACTCCAATCTAGCAAAGCTGTCTTTTGATGACAAGCCATACACTACATCACCCATCTCCACCTTGAAATCTTTATCCGGAATGATAAACTCTCCATCTCTTGAGATTCGAGAAAATACAAAATCATCATCTAACGATTCTTTGATAAAATCGATTGATTTACCTTTTAGGTTAGGGTTGGAAATGGTGATATTAATAGCCTGTACCTGTGTACTATGCTTTTTTAAATCCTGGTCGTAGTTATCAATTTCTTTATCAAGCTTAATTTTAAAGATAAAACGCACTAGGAACATAACTAGGATGATACCAATAATACCAAAAGGGTAAGCAATGGCATAAGACATTCCGGTAGTTTTAGCCATTTCCGCACCATTGGCAAACTGCTCTCCAATTAATGATTGAGCAGCACCCAAACTAGGCGTATTAGTTACTCCTCCACACATTAACCCCACAGCCACTTCGGTATCTAAATCAAAAATTACCTTAATAGCAATGGCTATAAAAAAGCCCAAAAATATAATCATGGCCGCCAATAAATTCATCTTTAAACCACTGCTTCTAAAGGAGGTAATAAAACGAGGACCAATCTCTATTCCAATGGAATAGATAAATAAAATCAGTCCAAACTCCTTAATAAAGTGCAATACATGCGAATCGAACTGGCCACCAAAGTGCCCTACCAACAAACCCGCAAACAACACACCAGCTATTCCTAAACGCACCTTACCAATACTAATTTTTCCAATAGCTACCCCCAATACGCTGATAACAGCCAAATTTAATAAGGTAGACGAAGTTGTTGTTTCTTTAAAAAGCTCTATAAAACTCATGATAAATATTAACTAAGGGCTCAAAATCAGGCATAACAATTACCCAATTCCAACCCATTATTTTATTGAATTGAAAATAATTACTGAATATCAATTGAAAATTTGCAAAGTTAAATGCCAACTATAAAGCTAAATGTTGCCTATAGGATTTGACATAAACTTTGCCACTAGAAAGTTATCTATTGCCACTATGCTGGTATTAGAATATGATAAGGCATACCCAATTCTGCATCATGAACTCTACAGCACGCAGACTTTAATCCTAAAGAAAAAGTGATTCTTGTAAAAAAACGACCTAAGACTTTTACAAGACAATTAAACTTTTTTAAAACGATAATTTTTATTTCTCTTTTTGTACCTAATCGCGGGTAACTGAGATTCAATGTAAGCATATGTTACAAATTAAAATTTAACAACATGCTTTTCACAAAAAGAAATAGAAAGGGAAGAAATACACAACCCGATACCTGCTCTTTTTCGCGAAAGCAAATATCATTCAAATACTTTAAGACAGGTTTCCTGGCTTGTTCCAATTAACAGCGCCTTCCCATAACTATTGTACAGTGGCATTATGCTGATAAACTTGGCAGAACTTACAGTTGCGCGTCAGCCCATGATTTACACATGGTTCCCTATTACATCCGTATTACCGGACATCTTAAGTAATCATAATTTGAATGAACGTGGGTGCAAATATAGTACTTATTTAAAAGCGGAAAACTCTTTTGTTGAATATTTTCAGCCAAAAAATAAACATTTAATCTAAATTACCTTTGCCGACAGACAAAGGGGTTTGTTGAACAACACCCACTTATAGCTTAATTCAAGTGGTATCCATTGGAGTCGTTATTGGTAGAATCCAGGATTTAATACGTTAGGACTATATTTAAACGTCTGAAGCTTAAATGATGGTGCAAATTCACTTCTTAGGCACTCCACATCCCGCTCTGTATGAAATAAGGGAACATAAGTGGTTCTGAATTCATAAGAAACACCAGAGTCTTTAATCAATTCTATGGAATTCTTAATGTTATTAAATGCGATTTTGGATAAGCTCACAGCAGTAATTTGCGAATAAGCCTCCCGATCTAAACAATGCTTTATATCCATTGCTATAAAATCCAACTGTTGATCATCCAGTAAAGCTTCTAACACCTTAGGATTTGTTCCATTGGTATCTAACTTTATTTTTAAACCTAGCTTTCTGATCTGATTTATAAATTCAGGCAAATCCTTTTGTATGGTGGGTTCTCCTCCGCTAATGCAAACTGCATCTAATAGCTTTTTATACTGCTTCAGATAATCCAGAATATCCTTTTGTTTTAACGGTGTTAAAAATCGTTCGGGTAAAACAAGTTCCGGGTTATGACAGTAGCTGCAAAGGAAATTACAGCCCTGTGTAAAAACTACAGCGCTGATATTTCCGGGATAATCAATTAAGCTTTGCTTTTGAAATCCTCCTATTTTCATGCTTGCTCATCAACTATTGAAGTGTCAGCATTACATTTTTCCTGTATCTTTCTATCAAACAGTTTTCTATTATGGTACTCAGCTTTTTTCCCCACATTCCATTGCTCAATAGGACGCAGATAACCAACGATTCGCGAATACACCTCACACTTTATTTCTTTGCCTGCATCAGCACATTTAGGACAAGTTGGATGCTCACCATAGATATAGCCATGCTCGGGACAGATACTGAATGTAGGCGACAGTGAAAAGTAAGGCAACTTAAAATTGTTACAAATCATTTTAGCTAATTGCTTGACCGATTCAGCAGGTAACTGATCTTCACCCACAAAAGTATGAAACACGGTACCTCCGGTATACTTTGTCTGCAAATTATCCTGTAACTCCAGTGCCTCAAAAATATCATCGGTATAACCCACCGGCAATTGGCTTGAGTTGGTGTAATATGGTGCCGCTTTTTTTTCACGAACCTGTTGTTCATTGGATACAATAATATCAGGATACTGCGTCTTATCCAACTTAGCCAGACGATAGGTAGTCCCTTCTGCAGGTGTGGCCTCCAGATTATAAATATGTCCGGTCTCCTCCTGAAATTCCTGCAGCTTATCGCGCATAAAGATCATGATGTCTTCAGCTTTTTTATTGCCTTCCTTGGTAGTGATATCATAACCATAAAAGTTGATCAGACATTCGTTCATTCCAACCAAACCAATTGTTGAGAAGTGGTTATCCCAGTAGGCGCCATTTTTCTGACGAATATGACGCAGATAAAACTTAGAATAAGGATACAAGCCATTTTCAGTTAGTTCTTCAATCACTTTTCTCTTAAGCTCCAAACTTTCTTTGGCCAGCTCCATCAGTTTGGCAATGCGCTGATATAGTTCTTCTTCGCTCTTAGATTCGTAAGCTAAACGAGGCATATTTAAGGTCACTACTCCCACCGAACCTGTTAAAGGATTGGCGCCGAATAAACCTCCTCCGCGTGATTTTAATTCGCTGGTATCAATTCTCAGCCTGCAGCACATCGATCGAACATCATCAGGCGACATATCAGAATTAACAAAATTAGAGAAGTACGGTATTCCATACTTAGCGGTCATCTCCCAGATGGGTTTGCGATACTCGTTATCCCAATCAAAGTCTTTGGTAATATTATACGTAGGAATAGGAAATGAGAAAATCCGCCCATTAGCATCCCCTTCCGTCATTACTTCAGCAAAAGCTTTATTAAAAATGTCCATCTCATGCTGGTACTCTCCGTAAGTAGAATCCTGAACCTCACCACCAATCACTACAGCTGTATCTTTCATATTTGCCGGCACCTCAAGGTCTAAAGTAATATTGGTAAAAGGCGTTTGAAAACCAACTCTGGTAGGTATATTCATATTAAACATGAATTCCTGCAAAGCTTGCTTAACCTCATCATAGGATAACTTATCTGCACGAATAAATGGAGACAGATATGTATCGAAATTGGAGAAAGCCTGAGCTCCGGCAGCCTCTCCCTGCATGGTATAAAAGAAATTAACTATTTGTCCAAGAATGGTTCTGAATCGCTTAGCCGGATGACTTTCCACCTTACCTGTTACGCCTTTAAAGCCGGTAACAATTAATTCGTATAAATCCCATCCAACGCAATATACACTTATAAAACCTAAATCGTGAATATGAAGTTTACCCAATTTATGTGCGTTGCCAATTTCTGACGAGTATATTTTACTTAACCAGTATTGTGAGCTAATGATGGTAGAAACATGTTGATTCATACCTTGCAATGAATAACTTGAATTGGCACTTTCTTTAATGCGCCAATCATTATTATTGATGTAATCATCAACAATGTCAACATTAGAAAATAACTCCTTTACATTACGAATTCCATCGTGCTGTTTACGATAAATAATATAGGCTTTAGCTACTTTAAAGTATTTAGCGCAGAACAATTCATACTCCACTAAATCCTGTATGTCCTCAACGCAAGGATTGAGCGCATTTAATTTTTCAACTACTTTATCCGTAATCAATTCAGCCATTTTGCGATTTGGCATTCCAACTGCTCTAAATGCTTTGGCAATAGCAAAGGTAATTTTGTCTGCCTCAAAAGGCACGATACGTCCGTCGCGCTTTTGTACGGTTTTAATAGCACCATCAATCTTCATAACTTTAATAATTTAATTAAACAATCAATGGTAGCAATGGATAGAATACAAGAAAGGTATACGTTTGGTATTCCTTAGCCTTTTCTCCCGAAAGCTACGAATTAAGTAAAAACGATAGGTCTTCCGGCTTTCCTTTAACTCAGCGCCTTCCCAACAATATTTGTTAGTGGCTTAGATGCTGATTACGAAACGACATAAGTCGATTCGGGATTACGGCTGCGGGTACAGCTACTGATTTACACAGTATTCCCTTACATCATTTTGACATTGTAAAAATATGCACTATACCTGTGGTGAAGTCATATCTTGTTTAAAAGTTATTAAAAAGTAATTAACAAATTGACTTTATTAGAGCTTGCGCAATGCTGTTGAAACTAATTCTGATAATATGGCTTTCCAAATCTATGTAAACTTAATTCAAAGTCTCTCTTTTTAAGGTTGATACTATTATTGGAATAACCAGTCACTCGCTAACACCCATTGATCATGTGTAAGCGAGGATTTTGAAAACTTAATGCCATATACAAATGAACCTCTTCCTGATCGTTGTAAATGTGCTCATCTTCCAAATCGTGGACCGGTTCATTGTAATTATCCAGGTAAAGGATTTTATTGGCAAAATAGATTTCTCGGCTGCCATTTAAATCAATTTCTTTATGCGCAATAGCCTTTCGAACAGATGTAAATGAGAATGAAACATCATTTAATACCTGTGGTTCAGAATAAGCATGTTTAAAGGGCCTTTAAGTTGTGTATACTTGAATGCTTGAAATTAAGAATTTAGATATTGCAGTGACATCCCCTATTTGTTGGGGGTTTTTATAAGAATTATAGATAATGAGAAATGTTTGTCATTCCAATTTAATGATCAACACACCTATAATTACTAACTTCTTTTTTAATAATCTCAATCATCTCCTCATTTCGATAAACATTAAAAGTGGTATCCAACCAAGCTACTAACTCTGGACCAACACTATTTGTAGCCTTCAAGTATTTCAATTGGAGATCGTTATCTTTAAGCCTTTGATTCTCATTAAGCAAATACAGGTTGGATACCAAAGTTGAGGCAAACAATAATTGAAAAACAATAACTTTAATCGTTAAGCTTTTTCGTTTTTTGAGATATTTCAGGATTGGGCTAAATGCATCAAGAATACTGGATGCCTGTATTTCAAAGCTGGTAAGAAGGGTGCTTGACTTATGCATAAACAAGTCTGCTGAAATCTTCAAAGCATCACCAGTTCTACGTGCCATATAATCCACGTATTCTGTTAATTGGACTTGCTCGATCTCATTTCCCTTCTCTGTTGATTCAGACTCTTCAGGTAAACTCTCGGGTACTTTAGCTGAAAGTTCATCAATCTTCATATCCATCGAAGTCATCATTTCTTTGATTTCTTCGAACATAGCTGTTGTCATTTCACTTTTATTCATGGTATTTTGGTTTAAAGTTTAGGCCCAAAGCGGCGTTTTTTATACTTGTATTAATTCTAATTATCCAATCTTCTTTGTTCCATTTGTTTTTGACTATGCACATAATCAGGGTTCAGTAATTCTATGCCAATTTTTAAGGCGTTAGAGGTTTTGTAATCCAGTTTGGGTTTATTGCTATGAATCACCTCCTGGCAATTACAATAGAGTTGATAGGAGATTTTTGAAAAGCTGCATTGTCGATCAACTTTTGAACCGCTAAAATTTAGTCCGTCCTTACTAAAAGTGACACCTTGAACTTCATCGGATTGCCCCTAGTACTTGTAGTTAATTTCAATACTCTCATAGTTTAACTGGAGTTCAAGATCTTTCCATGTTTTACATTTCGGGATGGCTTCTATTAATGCTTCATAAATCTCATATTTGGCTTTGTCAGCTCCCCTTAAACGGTGGACTTTCACTTGGTCCTTACCTTTTGCAAAATAAAGTTGATGTTTACGAGTGAGTTCTTTACAATTTAACTCACTCCGTTTCCTGTCATTTTGGTCTGAAATGGTTTTACCATTATAGTTTACACGATTAATGATTAAATGAACATGCGGGTGCTTTTTGTCGTAATGCCTGGCAATCAAATATTGTGTTTCTTCAATATTTATCTTCTCCATGTAGGATTTGCCTATTTCTACAATTAATTCATTGGTAAGTTTAGCTGTATCATTAGCCAAGAAATCGAGTGAAATATGATAGACGGGTTTGGTAATGCGTTTATTAAGCTCTATCTGGCTATCGAAACTCTGGATGATGGATTCATTGTCGAATATATTCGCTCTTGTTCCTGCCAGCTTCCATTGCCTTTGACTTTAAGGTATAGTATTCCTCTGTGGACATTTTCACATCCACTTTATACTTCTTTTTCTGGGAAGCACTTAATCGTGGCCGGCCACCTTTATTTGTCATTTTCTACTCTGTTTTTTAGATCAACGGGATGCTTTTTCAAGGTTTTGGTCGTACCAAAACATAGACTTGCTAATAGCTTCGCTTATGAGACAAGCATTAATATCTCTTTGGATATTTAGCAATTCGTAGCATTCGGCATTTTCTCTTTCTAATAAGTACATTTGATCGTTTTTTCGTGCGTAAGCCACCCATTTTTTGGAGGTCATGGTTTGGCAAAAGGAAGCGGAATAAA
>DIYS01000119.1 GCA_002429115.1 Saccharicrinis sp. UBA6048
TCGATATTTTATGGCACAAACTAAATGATATAGCAGTACTGTTACATTATGACTCTTGTGTATTTCTTTACTATCTTGTGACATCGAATCACAAGATACTAATTTCGAGGCAAGCCTCGGGGAATTAAACCCCTGTTAGATTAAATTCGTTGATAATGTTTTCAAAAGCGGGAATGGAAATTAATTCGTCCGGATAGGTTTCAAACACATGCTTTGTGGCTACGAACATGGCCAACTGATTACGCTGTTTCGCGGTCATAGTTTAGTTACTTTTAATAGGTTATAAAGTATCACTATTGATACTCAATAGTTAATTGCAGAAATCGAAAAACGTAACACATCAATTTCTTGAAAAACGGAATTATTAGGATGAATAACTTCTTTTCTTACGTAAGCGACTGATTTTTATTGATAAATACATTTATTATAATATCATTTAATTATATAACGAACAGTACTTAAAGTATAAATACAGCGTTGAGTTAGATACAGTCAGATACAAGTTAGAGACAGACAGCATCGAGTTAGGTGCAGTCAGCAACGACCTGGACACTGACAGATACGATATGGATACAGTTAGAAGCAATATAGGCATGTTCAGCATCGAGTTAGGTGCCGCCAGATACGAGTTAGAGACAGACAGCATCGAGTTAGACACTGATAGATGCAATCTGGACACAGTCAGATACGAGTTAGGCAAGTACAGCATCAACTTAGGTACAGTCAGATACGAACTAGAGACTGATAGCAGTGATCTGGACACTGTCAGAATCGCCCTAACAAAGGGAAGTTTTATCCACTTTGACAGATCCGTTGCCTTCCTTTGGCATTGTCCCAAAAGAACAAGGACTAGTCCAATATATGCTTCTTCCCGCATCCTTGATGAATTTTCCCATCGCACAAGCGATATTTCACCTGGCTGGCGCGGAATTACAAGCTGTGCTATTGTATTTTACATTCAGTACTGCTTGCAAACCTCCCCTAACTAAGGACTCCGAGGAACAATTTGTGTACATTCGTGTAATTCGTGGATTATCATTAATTAGTGTGAAAAGTAATCTTCCTGTATATACCCTAAAACTCGAGAGCTTTTTCTGTTTCCCGCTGATTGCGCAAATTGTCGCAGATTTCTATTCACCCAAATGGGTAAATACACATTCAGCGAAAATCCGCGTTATTTACGGAATTAAGGTCTACTTACTCCAATTTGCTATTCTTCTTCTTTAGCTTCTTCGGCAATTCCATGGCATCAATATCGAAGCGGCCCTTTACGAGCCACGCAATACCAAAAGCCCAAACAGCCAACATCTCAAACCAGAAGGTATAGGCCGGGAAATAGCAGTTGAGCTGGTCGTTCATAATGAAACGATCCACGGCAAAAAGTACAATCAACATAGCGACTGAACTCCAAATAATAATGCCGCATGTCTTGTATAATTTCTTGCGGCGCTTATCATCCCCCATTCTAAACTTAGTAAAACTCATATACCCCAATAAAACAAGGAATAAGCCGGCACTAACCAGGTGAATAGTGCCTTTGATAATATGGTTATGTCCGAATAAATAATGAAGATTATCAATGAAGTATATTTTACCCATGGCTCCCTCCCACCTGGTAGGCACCAAAACTGTGATGAATATAAATATGGCCGCCAGTGTAGTGGTTGCATTATCACTCAAAAACTCGCTTTTATCGCTCTTGGGTTTATGTCCCTCATAGGTATACAACACCAGGCCAAATGCCACCAATATGCCAATAAAAAACACGCTGGCCGAAGTATAGTAATAATGGCTCATGGATGATAAAAGATCTTCGTGATTCAAGAGCAGTAGAATGGGCAAAGCAATGCCAAGAATTCCAATAATCTTACGTAACCGGTATTGTGACTTCGGTAGTTTTCTCATGATATTTAGGTTTTATGTGTTCAAATCTTCACTGACAGGAATGGTAACATGAAAAACAGAGCCTTTTGGATCATTTGATTCGATCCAAATCGTTCCGTTCAACACTTCAATAATTTTTTTAGTTGTGGCCAGGCCAAGACCAGCGCCACTTGCTATGTTCGTCCGGTGCTTTATTTGTCTGAATGGCTCAAAAACAGCCTCTCTATCCTCTTTGTCAATACCAATCCCGGTATCGTAAATTGATATCTTAAGAGTATTTTTATTACACTCTGCCACCAATACTACTTCTCCTTCGGGTGTAAACCGGATGGCATTACTGAGCAAATTATTCAAGACTTGCTGCAGCAGCAAACGATCACTAACAATCTTTTTTGATGCTGCCTGATCGTTAATCTGTAGCTTGAAAGATAAGTTTGCATCCAGGGTCAATGGAAGCATCAATTCGTGCGTCTCCCATATTAAATTATAAATATCAAATACTTCATTCATTGGTTTAATAACGCCCGATTCCATTTTCGATAATTGAATAATCCTATCCAAAATTGACAATAATTGCTGCCCTCCCTTAATCATTAAGGCAGCGTAGCGTTGATGATCGTTACTGCAGGCTTCATCCACTTCAATTAATTGGGCAAAACCGATAATGCTATTCATCGGGGTTCGTATTTCGTGGCTGATATTCGTCAGAAAGGCTTTAGTCAGACGCTCACTTTCCTTGGCTTTATCATGGGCCACCAGCAGCATTTTATTGACTTCCTGCAGGTGATTCTGCTCATTTTGGAGAGCTTTGGTTTTTTCCTTCACCAAGGATTTTAAGCGCTTGTTGAACACAAACATCACTGCCAGAAAAATAACAACAAAACAGATACAGGCTAAAATAATCAGTTGTATACGCTTACTAAAATACACCCCTTTATAATCATGGTAATACCATCGACTTTGTATCTCACCTTCTTCTTTACGGCTAATTTGCTGAATGCCTTTGTTGAGAATAGACACTAATTCCGGCCAATCATTTCGTACTGCTATCGCAAATTCTTCAGAATACTCTGTTTCACCGGCAATTTTCAAATTAGCAAAACCCTCTTTCTCGATGTAATACGATGCTTGTGCTAATCCCAATATGATGGCATCGCAAATACCGTAAGAAACCTTACGCATGCCTACCAAGGGATCAGTGACATGATCAATACTTAGACCCGGATAATCCCTATGTATTATACTTTCCCAGTTATAATCCTTTATCATGCAGATATGCATACCCTCTAAATCAGAAATACTTAGTTCTTTATCAACTGTCTGCCTGGTAATAATAACTGCTCTGGTAGAAACCAAAGAGTGTGTAAAACTTAGAAACTCATTGCGTTTTTCTGTTTCTGCAGTCAAACCTAAAACATCCACCTCCTTATCCTTGGCTGATTCCAGAATCGCGCTCCAATTATCTTTTCGTATGATCGTAAAATTCAGGCCGGTTTTCTTTTCAAGAAGTTTAAAATAATCTAATACAATGCCCTCAAACGTTCCCTGAGAGTTTAAAAATTCATAGGGCGCAAATTTAGGATCAGGCGCCAGTCGTATATGATTGCCATGCTTCTCTATCCACAGCTTTTCTTCGGCTGTAAGACTTATTTTCCGTTCATCCGACTGAGCACTGATGATCTGAAACAAGCACACAAATAATAATAAGATAGTAAATGGTATGATCTGGTATATTCTCATTTAGCCTATTGTTTTTAAAGTACAATTTAATGTGAATCACAGTAAGAGCTAAATATCGTAACTTTTTTAATAACCTCTGCTTGATTTGTTTCCTACATTACAAAAAACCCGTCAAGCTATTCATTAAGCTGACGGGTTTATCTATGTTTTAAAGATTTGCTTTCTAGTGTGCTTCCAACCAGTTTATTCCCACGCCCATATCTACATCAAACGGTACGGATAGTTGAATGGCATTTTCCATCTCTTCTTTCACAATGGTCTTCACCTGTTCTTCTTCTGTTTTCAAAACATCAAAGTTCAATTCATCGTGTACCTGAAGAATCATTTTAGAGGCGATATTTTCACTTTTAAAGCGTTTTTGGATGTTCACCATGGCCTGCTTAATAATATCAGCTGCTGTGCCCTGAATTGGTGCATTAATGGCATTACGCTCTGCCATACCGCGCACCACCCCATTTCGTGAGTTAATATCACTCAGATTGCGCTTACGACCAAACAGTGTTTCTACATAGTTATTTTCGCGTGCCAGGGCTATACGGCCATCCATAAATTGTTTCACCCCCGGGAAACTTTCAAAGTAGCCGTCGATTATCTCTTTGGCTTCTTTACGCGAAATGGTTAATCGCTCCGCCAGACCAAAAGCAGAAATGCCATAGATAATACCAAAGTTGGCTGTTTTGGCTTTACGACGCATATCACTGGTCACTTCTTCCAGTGGTACTTTAAATATCTTAGCAGCTGTAGCAGCATGAATATCTTCTCCACGATTAAAGGCGTCAATTAAATGCTGATCTTTACTAAAATGGGCCATCAGACGCAATTCAACCTGCGAGTAATCCGCCGATAAGAAGAGATGATCTTCATCAGACGCAGTAAAGGCTTTTCGTATTTCCTTACCATTTTCATCGCGTATAGGAATATTTTGAAGGTTCGGATTATTAGAACTCAAACGCCCCGTTACAACCGTTGCCTGGCTGTAACTTGTGTGTATCTTACCTGTTTTGGCATTGATTAATTTTGGTAATGCTTCCACATAGGTATTCAATAGCTTCACCAATCCACGGTATTCCAGAATCGCCGGAATAATCTCGTGGCGGTCTTTTAGCTTTTGAAGAATTTCTTCACCCGTACTATATTGACCGCTCTTGGTTTTCTTAGCTTTATCATCAATTTTCAAATGCTCAAATAACACCTCGCCCACCTGCTTAGGACTGGCAATGTTAAATGGCATACCTGCCAATTCTTCAATCTTTTTCTCGAGCGCAATAATTTGTTCACGCAATTTTTCAGAGAATTCTTTCAAGGCCTCAGCATCCAGCTTCACTCCTTCAAACTCCACATTAGCCAGAACTTCTATTAAAGGCATTTCAATGTCATAGAACAGCTTTTCTACATCACTTCCTTTTAGCTCAGTGATGAATTTCTCGGCCAACTGTAGGGTAATATCAGCGTCCTCGGCAGCATAATCCAGAATATTCTCCTGGGCAATGTCGCGCATGTTCTTTTGCTTCTTACCTTTTGGGCCAACAATTGATTCGTATGAGATTGGCGTATAATTCAGGTAAGTTTCGGACATAAAATCCATCCCATTTTTTAAGCCGGGATACAACAGGTGATGCGCCACCATCGTATCAAAAAATGGCCCTTTTACATGGATGTCATAGTTTTTAAGCACGAGCATATCGTACTTAAGATTCTGAGCAATCTTAATGATTTTTTCATCCTCCATCACCGCTTTAAATGAGGATACCAAATCATTATTAACCTGACCATTAATCATCACAGGCACATAATAGGCTTCATTGGCTTTCCAGGAAAATGACAATCCCACCAACTCTGCCTCCATGGCATTAATCGATGTTGTTTCTGTATCAAAGCAGAACTGCTTCTTAGTGCTTAGTTCAGCTTTTAATGAGGCTAACTTCTGCTCATCATCCACCATATAGTAATGATGTACAACATCCTTTAATGTTTGTCGTGAGGAGTAACTTTCCTCTACGACCGATTCTTGCGGAGCAGCCGTCATTCCAAACAAATCGCCTTGCACTGGTGATGTTCCATACAACGAATTAATACGTGTTATCAGATTCTTAAACTCCAGCTCATCAAACAGTTTATTGATGGCCTCCATATTAGGTTTCTCACGCTTTAAAGCCTCTGCATCCAATTCAACCGGCACATCTAAACGAATGGTGGCTAAGTAGTAGGAATCTTCCACTTGCTTGCGGAAATTGATCATATTTTCCTTCTGCTTTCCTTTCAACTCCTCTACATGCTCATAGATGCCGTTTATACTGCCATACGCTTTAATTAGATCTTTTGCACGTTTTTCCCCTACTCCCGGACAACCAGGAATGTTATCAGCAGCATCGCCCCATAAGGCCAGAATATCAATCACCTGAAGCGGGTTTTCCACCGAAAATTTCTCTTTGACATCGTCCACACCCCAGATATCTATACCACCGCCTTTGCTACGTGGTTTGTACATAAACACATTGTCCTTTACCAGCTGCGCATAATCCTTATCCGGCGTTACCATATAAGTAGTAAAACCAGCTTCCGAGGCTTTTGCCGAAAGGGTACCGATCACATCATCCGCTTCAAAGCCATCCTCTACGATAACAGGAATATTCATGCCTTCTATAAATTGCTTGATGTATGGCACCGAAAGCTTTATATCCTCAGGTGTAGCATCGCGGTTGGCCTTATAATCAGGGAATTCCTCATGTCGAAAAGTTGGGCCCGACGGATCAAATACTACAGCAATGTGCGAAGGATTTTCTTTCGTAAGAATTTCCAGTAATGAATTGGTAAATCCAAAAATGGCGGATGTATTAAATCCTTTCGAGTTAATCCGTGGATTGCGAATAAATGCATAGTAGGCTCTAAATATAAGCGCATAAGCATCGAGTAAATACAAATCCTTCTTTTCTTCTGCCATAGCTGTAGTGTGTTTTTTTTTGCTAAGATAATAATTAGCAACCAGAGGCTAGCTGATAGAAGCGAGCTTATTTAAATTAACTAAAAATGGCGAATGAATTACATCATCCGCCATTTCTAAGCTAAAAACTAGTCTCTGGTGACTAGAAGCTAAATATTATCACTCGCGTACCACTCAGCATAACTGGTGGCAGTTTCGTTCAACTTAAGACTGTATAATTTAATGTCATCCGGTAATCTGTTCTTTATGCGCTCTGCGAAATCAATCAACATATTCTCACAGGTTGGCTGATAGTCAACAATTTCATGACGCTCGCCCATTTGTGGTAATGCTAACAATTGCTCAGCCGGTGCATTTTTACTTAAAAGAACCGCATGATCGAGGCGATCAACAATTTCTTCGTTTACAATCTTTTTCAAATCACCAAAATCCATCACCATACCCAGCTTAGGATTGGACTCATCACTAATCGGTTCGCCAATCACAGTCACATTTAAAATGTAGGAATGCCCGTGCAGATTTTTGCATAAGCCATCATAGTTCCATAAGGCATGCGCCATCTCAAACCTAAACTCCTTCGTCAATCGCATTTTTGCCATCTTCACAACATAAAAAAAGACTGAGTGATCAGCCTTGATTATTCCCTCTTACTTTGCTATCGTACACTTACTTAAACAATCAACTATATTTCTTAAACTATTGTGTTTTAAGAAGTAATACGTATTCTTGCCTTGTCGCTCACTCGATAACACACCTTTATCTTTGAGAATGCCCAAATGATGAGAAGTTGTTGATTGTTCTATATTTAATAACTTATGTATCTCAGTAACAGTTAACTTCTTCCCCTCCTCAAGGTGATTCAATATTGCGATTCGCATTGGATGCGCAATAGCCTTTAACATACCAGCAGCACGATCCAGCATTTCTGTATCTAAGTCTTTAATTTTCATCATAACAGATAAGCTTTAATAATATACTAACAAATGCAAATATATAACTATCTTATTATATTACCTTTACGAATGTGCAAAAATATTTAAATATTTAGATAATATCAATATGAAGGAATATTAATCCTGAATATTAACTAAATTTGGCGCTAATCGTTATTTTCGTGTTGGGAAGTGAATTGAAAGAATAGTTTATGTCAGATACCTCTCTTATAAAAGCTCCTATTAAAAAGGAGATGAAGCAATTTGAGCCTTATTTCAAGGAACAGTTGAAATCAAAAATACCATTATTGGGAATTGTTACCAACTATGTATTGCGCCGCAAAGGGAAGCAAATGCGCCCAATGCTTGCTTTCTTAGCTGCCAAACTTAATGGTAACATTACTGAATCGAGTTATATAGCTGCAACCTTAATCGAGCTACTACATACAGCAACACTTATACACGATGATGTGGTTGATGAAACTTATCAGCGTCGTGGTTTCTTCAGCATCAATGCATTATGGAAGTCGAAAGTGGCCGTTTTGGTGGGTGATTTTTTTCTCTCAAAAGGTTTAAGTTTATCGCTTGAAACAGGTCAGATTGATGTACTTAAGGTGGTTTCAAATGCAGTTAGTGAAATGGCTGAAGGTGAGCTGTTACAAATTGAAAAGTCACGTAAACTGGACATCACCGAAGAAGTTTATTACGAAATAATACGTAAAAAAACGGCTACCCTTATTGCAGCTTGTACAAAGGCTGGCGCATTGTCGGTGGGTGCAAGTGATCAACAATTTCAGAATATGGCCGATTTTGGCGAAAATCTGGGTATCGCCTTTCAAATTCGCGATGATTTATTTGATTATGAGCAAAACGGCTTTATAGGCAAGCCAACCGGAAATGATATTAAAGAGAAAAAATTAACGCTTCCTTTAATTAATGCACTTCATAACACTGACAGTAAGCAAAGAAGAAAAATACTAACACTCATTCGACGCCATCATAAAAACGAAAAGAAAGTACAGGAAATTATTGCTTTTGTAAAAGCCAATGGCGGCATTGAATATGCCCAGGAACAAATGGAAATGTACGCTCAAAAGGCGAAAGATTCACTCAGTTCTTATGAAGATTCTGATGTTAAAACAGCGCTTCTAACAATGGTGGATTATACCCTAAAACGAAAGAAGTAATGAAATGAAGAGGTAAGTGAAAAGGATCGAATCCTGATAATCAAGATACGCTCCTTTTATTTTATTAGAAGTACTTTATTTCTTTTCGATAGCCATTTTCTATTTCTGCAATATCACTGATCAGATTATTGGCCAGGCGGCTGGCTCCTATCCTGAATAACTTATTATTTAACCATTCTGCTCCGCATATTTGCTTTACCAGACAATAATATGTAAGAGCATCTTCAGCGGTAGAAATGCCACCTGCCGGCTTAAAACCAATCTTGATATTCGTTTCTGAATGATATTGTTTGATGGCCGATAACATCACATAAGCAGCCTCAAATGTCGCTGCCGGTTGTTGTTTCCCTGTAGATGTTTTAATAAAGTCAGCCCCATTTTCCAGAGATAGAATGCTGGCAGTCCATATTTCATTGGGATTTTCTATGGCTCCTGATTCTAAAATAACTTTCAGATGTGCATCCCCCATTACACCCTTAATGGCATTAATTTCTTCACCAACAAATTCATAGTTACCTTCCAACAACTCGCCAACAGAAAGAACAATATCAATCTCAGTTGCACCAAAGTCAATCGCTCTTTGCGTCTCAAGCTTTTTCACGTCCAAAAATGTTTGTGACGAAGGAAAACCTGCAGAAACAACCGCACGCCCAATATTCTTATCTCTTAAGCCAGCTTTTAATACAGGAGCAAAAACCGGATACACACACATAGCGGCTACCTGCGGTACAAAATTGAAGTGCTCTGGCAACTCATTTACCTTTTCTACAAAATCACGAATACTATCTGATGAATCTTCAGTATTTAAAGATGTTAAATCAATACAACTAAATAGTAACTTTAGCACATCCTTATCCTGCAATAATTGCTTAGCCTCCTGCTTAGCAGCTTCAATGCCTTCGTTTATTTGCTCATTTAATATTTTAAAAGGGTATTTATCCATTAATCCATCCATAATTGACAAGTCTATGGTTAGTGTTTATTATTTCAATTTCTCGTTATTCAAATGACGTGTTTCGTCACGTTGAGTTTTCTTCTGTATATTTTTATCAAGTGCCTCCTCAAGATCAATGCCTGTCTGATTAGCCAGACAAATCAATACCCATAGTACATCGGCCATTTCATCACCCAGGTCTTTATCCATGTCAGTTTTTTTAAAGGATTGATCGCCGTATTTACGGGCCATAATACGAGCCAACTCACCCACTTCCTCGGTTAAAATAGCCATATTGGTAAGTTCGCTAAAGTAGCGTACACCATAGGTTTTGATCCACTCATCCACCTTCTTTTGAGCCTCAGATATCTTCATTATTCCTTATTTTTAGAATCGATAATAATAGTAATCGGACCATCATTAATCAATTGTACTTGCATATTAGCGCCAAACTCACCTGTACCAACCTGCAATTGACTGGCATTGTTTAATTTCTTCACAAATTCCTCGTATAAAGGAATTGCTATATCAGGTCCTGCAGCATTTATATACGATGGACGATTGCCTTTTTTAGTTCGTGCGTGCAAGGTAAACTGACTGATTACCAACATCTCACCGTTTGTATCGATAATCGACTTATTCATAACACCTTCATGATCATCAAATATTCTGAGGTTGATCGCTTTTTTTACCAACCAATCAATGTCTTCAGAATTATCATCATTTTCAATTCCCACCAGAATCATCAAACCTTGGCCAATTGCCCATTTAACTTCCCCACTAATGGTAACGGAAGCCTCACTGACTCTTTGAATTACTAATCGCATTTCTTATTTATTTAAAGGAGTGTCGAAAATACGAACTATCTTTTAAAGAAGATGGTCCTTAAATAGATTTATCCGTCGATAAACAAAATTGATGCTTTAAGGTTAAATTTGCTATAAAAGATGAACTATGAAAGGCCTGTTAAGCACGACGAATGATCCGGCGATAAATTTAGCTACAGAAGAATATTTACTGCGTAAAAGCGATAAAAACCTCTTTTTTCTATATACCAACGCCCCTTCTATAATTGTTGGAAAACACCAAAATACATTAGCCGAAATCAACTATACGTATACTAATGAAAACAATATTCCTGTTTATAGACGATTATCAGGAGGAGGAACTGTTTATCACGATCACAACAACCTAAACTTTTGCTTTATTCAAAATGGTAAAAAGGGTGAATTAGTGAACTTTGCACTATATTCAGAACCTATTCTTAAAGCACTTAAATCGTTAGGTATTAATGCGACCTTTGGCAAGCGTCATGACATTCAAATTGATGGTAAAAAAGTATCAGGTAATGCATCTCATGTGTTTAAAACACGAGTAATGCACCATGGAACCCTACTTTATAATTCCGATTTAAGTATTTTAAACAATTCCCTTAAAACCAACCCTTTAATAATTATAGATAAAGCTGTAAAATCAGTCAGAAGTGAAGTGACTAACATCAGCGATTATATTAATACAAATATGTCCTATCAGGATTTTGTAAATTATATGTTCGATTACCTGTTAAACTATTTCAAAGACTGTGATAACCTAATGCTGTCACCAAGTGAAAAAAGCCAAATAGAGGCAATTTCAGAGGATAAATACAGAACCTGGGAATGGAACTATGGTTACAGCCCTAACTTTGAATTAAACAAGCGATATAAGCTTCCCAATGGCTCACGTGTTAAATCTTCGATTACTGTTGAAAAAGGAATTATTGTAGATTGTCATTTGACATCGTCTAACAAAAACGACAATTCATTGCTTAAAGTGCTTTCTCAAAAAGTTGAAAATACACAACATGATAAAAACACAATAAAAGATATATTATATAAAGATCTAAATACAAAAATTAGTAAATCGACGATAGAATTGATAATTGAAAACTTTTTTGCGTAGAATCAATAAATTTAATGAATACAATTAAAATCATATTAACCTGTATTTATGACACTTACAAGTTATCACTTCCATTAAAATACGAATATATTTTCCCAGCTTTATCCTTCCCTACTACGGCTGTCAAATTTTCAATTGTAGCCTCTTTAATTTTGTTAAATGACTTAAAAAACTTGTAAAGTTGCTCAATGGTTTTATCACCGATACCAGGAATATTATTTAATTCCGATTGGATGAAATTAATCGATCGTTTTTGTCGGTGAAAAGTAATTCCGAAACGATGCGCTTCATTTCTTAAATGCTGAATAATTTTTAAGGTCTCAGAATTTTTATCCAGATATAATGGAATCGGATCGCCCGGGTAAAAAATCTCTTCTAATCGTTTAGCGATACCTATGACTGTAATCTGATCCGTCAGCTCAAGATCCCTTAATATTTTTACCGCCGCCCCAAGCTGTCCTTTTCCTCCATCAATTACTACGAGTTGAGGCAACCCTTGCCCCTCTTCTTTTAATCGTTTATATCGACGATAAACCACTTCTTCCATCGATGCAAAATCATTGGGTCCTTCTACAGTCTTAATATTAAAATGGCGATAGTCCTTTTTATAGGGTTTCGCATTACGAAAAACAACACAGGCCGCCACAGGATTTGTACCTTGTATATTAGAATTGTCAAAGCATTCAATATGCCGTGGCAGCACTTTTAGACGTAAATCAGATTGCATAACTTTAAGAATACGTTCCTCTTTTGGCTCCTTTTTATGCAACGATTGTTGTTTTAATTTATCCAGACGGAAGTACTTTACATTGCGCTCTGATAAATCCATCAACTTCCTTTTATCACCAATTTTAGGAACTATAAACTTGACGTTATCCAATTCGAGTTCAATTTTAAATGGAATGAGTACCTCTCGAGCTAAAATCTTTAGCCTGCTTTGTATTTCGGATATGCCAAGAATAAGAATTTCACTCGGTGATTCATCTAACTTTTTTCGAAACTCCATGGTTTGTGATTGAATGATTGCGCCATTTACAACTCGTAGAAAATTCACATATCCGGCTTTTTCATCCGTCACAATACTAAACACATCAACATTGGTTATTTTAGGATTTACGACCGTTGACTTACTTTGATACCCTTTTAATAATTCGATTTTATTTTTAATTTCCTCTGCCCTCTCAAACTCTAAATCATTTGCATAATCCATCATTACCTGATGCATATATTTAAGCACAGATGAAATATTACCTTGCAAAATTTCTTTTATGGACTTGATATTATCGAGGTAAATCTGCTCATCATATTTACCCACACAAGGGGCTTTACACTTCCCAATATGATACTCCAGACACTCCCGAAATTTACCCTCTGCAATATTTTCTTTACTCAGATTATGCTTACATGTTCGAATTGGATAAATCTGCCTGAATAACTCAATGAGCGTCCTTACCATTCCTACAGAAGTATAAGGACCAAAATAAGCACTCCCATCACGAATGAAATTACGCGTTTGAAATACACGTGGAAACCGCTCGTTTTTTACTACAATATATGGAAACGATTTATCATCCTTAAGCAATATATTATAGCGCGGCTGATACTTTTTAATAAGGTTATTTTCGAGTAATAAAGCATCTTCTTCCGTATCAACAACAATGTGTTTTATATCGAAAATCTTACGAACAAGTATCCTGGTTTTGCCATCATCATGCTGTTTTGAAAAGTAAGAAGAGACCCTTTTCTTTAAATTTTTAGCCTTACCGATGTATATAATAATACCATCCTCGTTAAAATACTGGTAAACACCAGGTGAAGATGGTAGTGACTGAACCAATAATTTCAGCCTTTTTTCATGATCAGATGTACTATTTTTCATCAACAAATAAACTGGTAAAGGCAAATTTATTCACATCAAAAAGCCCCTTATCCCCTATTTTTAACGATGGAATTACCAACAAAGACATAAAGGCTAACGTCATAAATGGTGCCTTCATATCACATCCCATTTCCTTAACAAAGGCATTTAAGGCGGTATAGTTATGTGCAATTTCTTCACCTGGTAGCGTACTCATTAAGCCGGCAACAGGCAATTCCAATAGTAATTTTTGCTGAGAATTACAGGCAACAATCCCTCCTTTTGACTCAATAATGCCATTTATAGCAGTCAATAATGATTCATCATCGCATCCAATTGCTACTATATTATGACTATCGTGAGCAACAGAACTGGCCAATGCCCCCTGCTTTAATCCAAAATTCTTTATAAAACCGACAACCGGTTTAGCCGGAGTATAACGATTTACAACAACAATTTTCAGAATATCTTCGTCGATATTAGACTTTATTGACTCCCCTTTTTTACTATTTGTGTCCCAAATGTATTCTCCGGTTAAGAGTTCGCCATCATCAGCAAGCATAACTTTCACCTTGGAATTATCTTCCGGAGCGATAACTTTCAGATCATTTGACACTAACAGAGTACAATTAAACTTATTAATTACGCTTGATTTTGATACTTCAAACAAGACTCTTCCTGATTCAGCTACCCTTTTTCCATCAATATAAGTAGCTAAAACATTAAAAGATTCTAAAGAATCTACCTCAATAAAATCTGCATTATCACCTTCACGAAGTAGTCCAACCGGCAAATTATAGTGCTCAACCGGATTGATGACTGCCACTTGATACATATCAAAAATGGAGTACCCTTTACTTAAACCAAGGCGTATTAACCTATCAATATGACCTTTTTTAATTATTAAATCAGGGTGACTATCATCGGTACATAGCATTGTATTGAGAGGTTCTTTGGTAATTAATTCGTGTAGAGCTTCAAAATTTCGAGCTGCACTCCCCTCTCTAATTTGCGTTTTTATACCCAATTTTATCTTTTCCAGAGCTTCTTCAATCGAAAATGATTCGTGATCTGTAGTAATTCCGCCCTCAGAATATCTTACTAAATCATCCCCTTTTACACCCGGAGCGTGCCCATCAATTGGCACCTTATATTGCTGTGCTAACTTTAGCTTCTTCCAGACTTCTTTATCCTGATTAATTACTCCGGGAAAATTCATCATCTCCGCTAAAAACGGAGCTCCTTTCTGAAGTAAATATTCTACATCAGTGCTTTCAATTCGACAACCAGAACTTTCAAAATCAGTTGCTGGCACGCAAGAAGGAACACCAAAAAAACACTTTAAAGGAACTTTGTCAGCATCTTCTATCATATACTCTATCCCTTCCACACCTAGTACATTTGCAATTTCATGCGGATCAGATACCACAGCAACCGTTCCACGTGGAACAACTAATTCTGCAAATCGAGATGGAATTAACATACTACTCTCAATATGAACATGACTATCGATTAAACCGGGCAAAATAAAATTGGAATATTTAATATTAGTTTGTTCTATCCGAACAATTCTGCTTTTTTCAATTATAATCCTACCTGGATAAATAGAGCGTTTGAATACATCAACTATATTACCTTCTACTATCATAAACATTGTTTCACGTGGAACATTAACGTCCCATTAATACAAGAAGTACATTTATATCACTTGGCGAGACACCTGAAATCCTACTAGCTTGTCCAATCGTTTCTGGCTGGATACTTTCCAACTTTTGACGTGCCTCAGTAGACAAAGACTTAATTTTTGAATATTCAAATCGATTAGAAATTTTTAAATTCTCAAGTCGTTTGAATTTTTCAGCGAGTGCTTTTTCTCGATTAATATAACCTGAGTATTTAAGAATAATTTCAGTTGATTCGAGTATTTCCTCCCTCCTATTTTCTGGTAAAGTATTAACCAAATCCTCGAAAGGTTTTACTATTTCTAACAGGTCGAAAATACGAATTTGCGGACGCATTAAAATATCAATTAACTTTACCCCTTGCTTTAAAGCAGAGGTACCTTTAGACACTAACCAATCATTAATGAGAATTGCTTTTACACTGAAAGTCTGTAAAAAATCAATGAGATTATTTCGTAACTCAATTTTCTCTTTTAAATGATCAATACGATTTTGAGATGCTAAACCTAAATCAAAACTTAAAGGTGTTAATCGAGAATCTGCATCATCTTGTCTCAGAAGAATTCTGAACTCAGCACGAGAAGTAAACATACGATAAGGCTCGTCTACACCTTTTGTTACAAGATCATCAATAAGAACACCAATGTATGCCTCATCTCTGGAAAGCACGAACTCAGCTCTTTCATTAATCTTCTGATGTGCATTAATTCCAGCCATTAAACCCTGAGCAGCAGCCTCTTCGTAGCCAGTTGTACCGTTAATTTGTCCAGCGAAAAATAAATTACTTATTAATTTCGTTTCTAATGAGTGTTTAAGCTGTGTTGGTTCGAAAAAATCGTATTCAATGGCATAACCCGGTCGAAATACTTTTACGTCCTCTAACCCGGGAACCAACTTAAGCGCATTAATCTGTGTTTCTAACGGTAACGAAGAACTAAAGCCATTTAGATAATATTCTATAGTAGCCTCCCCTTCAGGTTCCAGAAATAATTGATGACGATCTTTTTCTGCGAAGGTTACAATCTTCGTTTCTATACTCGGACAATAACGAGGACCAATACTTTGAATCGTTCCATTATACATAGGTGATTCATCCAAACCAGTTTCTAACACTTTATGAACATCTGGATTCGTATAAGTTATAAAACAACTACGTTTTTTTAAACCATTATCCGGACTTGGTAGAAAAGAGAATTTGTAATCACCAAAATCTCCCTTTTGCTCTTCAAGTTTATCAAAATTAATACTTCTTTCATCAATACGTACTGGTGTTCCGGTTTTCATTCTCCCTACTTTAAAACCAGCAGAAAGAAGTTGTTCTGAAAGCCCTTTTGAAGCTGGTTCAGAAACACGACCACCTTCGGATCTCACTGATCCTATGTGCATTAGACCATTTAAGAATGTTCCAGTTGTCAAAACAACACCACTAGCAAAGAACTCTACATTATTTGCCGTTCTAACACCTTTAATTATGTTATCAACAATAATAAACTCTGTTACCGAATCTTGCCAGAAGAAAACATTTGGAATACTTTCAAGTTTATTTCTCCATTCATTCGAAAAAACAAAACGGTCGCATTGAGCTCTTGGACTCCACATCGCCGGACCTTTCGAACGATTGAGCATTCGAAACTGAATAGACGATTTATCAGTAATTATACCTGTATATCCCCCTAATGCATCTATCTCTCTAACAATCTGACCTTTTGCAATACCACCAATGGCCGGATTACAAGACATTTGGGCAAAACGCCCCATATCCATTGTTATTAATAAAACTTTACTGCCAAGATTTGCAGCGGCAGCAGCAGCTTCGCATCCGGCATGACCACCTCCTACGACAATAATATCGTAATTAAATTCCATACGTTGATAATTAAATAATTACTGCAAGATAAACAGCAAAATTAATGAAAACTTGATAACAACGATAATGCCTTGTCTTCCTGATTACGCATTTCTCGTTGTTCCTCAGAAGTTTTGTCTTTAAATCCTATTAAATGAAGAATACCATGTATAATTACACGATGTAATTCGGTATTAAAATCAACATTTAATAGTTTAGAATTTGATAGAACAGTTTCAGTACTAATAACTAAATCTCCACTCACTACATTAGAAAAACAATAATCAAAGGTAATTATGTCCGTGTAGTAATCGTGATTTAAAAACTGTTTATTTACTTCCAGAATATGCTCATCTGAACAAAATTTATAATTGATGTCTCCAGCAACAAAGTTGTGACTTTCAATTACTTTCAGTATCCATATTTTGGTATTAGCCGAAAGAACATCCGGTAAACTTACATCCTCGTTAAAAAATTCGATCATTAAACTATATTAAAAATCATTTTAACGATTCGCCCTTCTTCTTCGAATTCTATTTCGTCAGCAAGGTGATGCATCAGAAAAATACCTCTACCATGAGTTTTTTCGAGGTTTTCAGGTTTTGTCGGGTCTGGAATATTTGTGTAGTCAAATCCAGTGCCCTGATCAATAATTGTGAATTCAACCTTCTCATCATCAATCATATATTCCACAGTAACAATTTTATCTTTGCTCAATTTATTACCGTGAACAATGGCATTATTAACCCCTTCAACCACAGCCAATAATAATTTGCCATAGATATCATTGTGCAGATCAAACTGAACTGATAAATCGTCAATCAGTTTTTCTACAATATTTATATTCTTTATTTCGGAGTTGAATTCAACCTTATTCACTGTCAATTCCATTTTAACACCTTAAAATTAGCAAGATATAAGATGATACAAAAGTATTTTCAACAATTATACGATCATTTCACCTATTTTACTTTACAATCAACAATTTAGTTGCAATATATGCAACTTATTTTAACAGCCATAACTCAGGATTCAATTTCACACTTTCTTCCCAGATTTCAAAGTGTAAAACACCAGAATTTTCACCATCACCAGTGTATATTGTACCAATTACAGTTTGATTTGTTACATTCTGACCAGTTTTTACATGAACATTACTTAAATTGGCATAAACTGTTAAAAACTTTCCATGACGGATTAATACCGCTTTATTATATCCAGGAATTGGTACGATACGAGAAACTTTTCCCGAAAATACGGCCTTAGAATTTAAAGATTCTGTTGCATCGATATCAACACCATTATTATTAACCTTAACGTACTTTAATACAGGATGTTGATGTTCACCGAATTTACTAACTATCACACCTTTCTCAACAGGCCATGGCAATTTTCCTTTAGCTAAATGAAAATCAGAAGGTTCTGATTTCGATTTAGCCAACTCATTCACCATCTTAATAATGGCGCTTTCAAGCGTTTTCAAGGCCTTTTCCTGACGTTTAATATCTTGTTTTATAGAACGTTCCTTTTTAGAAAGATCTTGTATATTTTGGTCGATAGCATACTTATCGTGCTCAAGTTTATTCTTTTGATTTACAAGATCATTCAAAGCATTGTTCTTTACTTTTAAATTAGAACTAAGTAATAAAGAATCCTTAGCTAATTGATCCGATTTCTTTTTAATTAGAACACCTTGATTATGACGGAATCGGTTGTACTCCTTTAACATGGCGTATCGTTTATAAGCCTCATTAAAATTTTTAGCACTAAAGAAAAAGGATGGTTCGTAATACTGTTTTCTATTATTATAAGTTTGTAATATTAACTTACTGTATTGTTGCTTTAGCTCATTTAGATGCTTATTATTCTTTCTTAGTTCAATGTTTAAAGTATTTATTTTAACCGAAAGTAATTCAATTTCATCTTCCATTAAATTAATAAGAGCCTCTCTATCCTTAATTTGATTATTTAAAACACGAACAGATTTTAATTTAGATGAGCGTTGGTTTTTATATCGATTAAGCAATTTATTCGCCTTTTCAATTCTTTGTGCTATTTCTGTTTTTTGCTGCACCAGATCTTTTATACTTTGAGCATTAAGAACACAAAATTCTGATAGTAGAAATAGAAGAACGTATATAACGAATTGCCTGATCATATTATAAACTAGAGTGTTTATATTTACTTGAAACCTTAAAACCTATCGAACTGGTTCCATCAATTTCGAAATTTTCAAAGTTTATTTTCATTGAAAAAGATTGACTCTCTTTCTTTCCATCAATATTAAATAACAGAGGTAATAATGTATTACCGTTTTCAGTAAAATTACCATAAGTGATTGAAACTTCACTATTCACCTCAAAATCTTTGATGTATGACTTTGATATTTTGAATACTTCTGGCATTATAGAAAACTGATGAAATATAATATTTGATGTTTTATCGTTTTTGTACATCCGGTTATATTTACCGCTTTTTACAGACTGAAGCAAATAAGCATCGTCGCTATTTTCATGCTTATAACGCTTTATAAATCGATCTTCAGGATAAGAAAGAGGATAAGTATACAATTCGTTAAGAAGTATAGCCTGTAAAGTATAGAAATCCATTTCTACGTTAAACTTCTCCCAAAGCAACTCATAATCACCAGTAGAATAAACCTTTTTCGTTCTGTCAATGATTTCAACCTTTCCGGGACTAAACTTTACACGAAATAATTCAATGCCCATCAGAGGATTGATAGAAACAATAATGCTACTATCAATATTCAGATACAGATTACCTTTAAATGATTTTGAATCGTCATTGAAATCAACTTCAGCTTTAAACTTTTTGAAGAAAATTGTAGATCCATCTATATAGTTATCCTCAACAGATGCAATTAATTTTGCGTCGGTTATATTTCTTAATTCTCCTTGATTATTATAGAATGTTCTGGTTGACTTACATCCAATAAAAACTATTGTTAGTAAACTATAGTATATAAATTTTCTCACTCCTCTATGTATTCCCTTGTTTCAATCTTCTTTTTCAATACTTCACTTGAATTCCCCATTTCAAGTGATTTCTTCCATTGCTGAACGGCTTTATCCATATCACCATTTTTAGCAAGAATATCACCGTAATGCTCTACGATTACTTCGCTTTCATCACCTCCATTATCAATGGCTCTTTCAATGATGTATTTAGCTTCAAAAAATCGTCCACGTTTGAATAAAACCCACGCATAAGTATCAAGATAAGTAGAATTTCCCGGTTCCATTTCAACACATTTACTACTCATTCTTTCAGCCTTATCAAGATTTTTATTTTCAAGTGTCAGATAATAGCTATAGTTATTTAAAACCACAATGTTTAACTCATCGATTTTAAGCGACTTATCATAGGCTTTAAAAGCCTTATCAGGCATTTTGGCTGAATACGCAACATCTCCAATATTAGCAAATAATTGTGCTTCAAGAGCTCTGTTTTCACCTACATTAGCAAGTCCCTTTTCAAGAAGCTCCAATGCTATATCGTACTCTTCCAATTGACCAGCTGAACTACCTGCTAACAGGTAGAAAAACGCGTTTTCAGGAAAATGAGAAAGAGCAATCTGCGCATTGCCATATAACTTCTTAAAATCATTTTTATCAATTAAAAGTAAAAGGTAATCTTGCCATATTAACTCATTTTTATCCTCGATAGATAAAGCCCTGGAATAAGATTCAATGGCCTTATCCGTTTCCTGAATGGCTCGATAAAAATTACCTTGATAAACATAAGCAATTGATTCGAACTCATGAACGTTAATCAATTCAGCAAAAAACTTTTCAAGGAAATTTTTATTGTTTTTTATCCCTTTATCATCCACTAAAAATGGGATGATACGCTGAAATTTAACGTCAAAAGGTGTGGTTTTATTGCCTAGTGCTTTAATATAATAGTTCTCAAAAGAAGCGGTATCTTTTTCCTGTAATGCTAAATTACCAAGGCTAAAATATGCTAAAACATTATTCGGATCTTTCTCAAGCACCACATTGTAAAATTCCTTCGCTTTAGGAATATCCTTGAGATACAGATAATAATCAGCAATATACCCATAGTACCTGGCTTCATCAGGGTACTTTTGAGTCAACTTATTAAGTTCCTGCAAGGCCGATTTGTTTTTACCGATATTAAGTAAAATCTTTTCCTTTTCTAGAACAATAATTTCATTTAATCCGAGTCGTTTTTCCAACTTATTATAAGTTGATAAGGCTTCATTGGGCTTACCATTTCGTTGGTATAATTGCGCTAATCCATATAAATACTCATCGTTAGAAGGATAGTCGGCAACGATTTGCTCGTAGATTTGAATGGCTTTAACACCAAGTTTATTTTGCTGATATAGCTCGGCCAGCATCAAACGATACCAGATATTACCAGGTTCAATATTAATCGCTCTTTCAAGCAATCCCTGAGCTTTAACCACTTCTTTACTTGCCACTAAAATATTGGCAAGTTCATACATGGAGGCACTACTGGTAGGATCAATTTTAAGACATTCGCTTAAATACATCGCTGACTTCTGCAAGTCACCTTTCATTTTCTCGCGGTTTGCCTCATAGAAAAAATAGTCGAACTTTCTTTTCTGAATATCATCTAATTGTACCTTTTGTATCTGCTCAGTTGATGGTTGAGCGATGCTGGCATTTTTTTGTAAAGTACTACAACTTGTAAAGAATAAACCAAGTACAAATAGTAATAGAAAGTATATTTTCATCTGTATAAATTAAATCCTACAATAGGTTATTAATTAGTTCCTGTAT
>DIYS01000158.1 GCA_002429115.1 Saccharicrinis sp. UBA6048
TATTTTTAACTACTCGTTATTGAACGTACTACGCTTACTGCATTGTTAAGCTATTTTATTATCTTGCTGAACAAAGGATAAAACACTATTACGTTGGCAGCAAGCAGGATTCGAAGTGAGTCAATAAATGATTACAAAAGCAAACTTTTAGGAATGGATTTCTTTGAAAACAAAAATGACTTTAAGTATTTAAAGTATTGGATTCCAATATTGGTTGTTGGTTCAGTATTAATGGTATTCGGACTAATTAAATTTACCGACAATATCTTTGAAGAATACCCATTGTTGAAGAGTAATGAATCTATACATGGTGTTATTCTTGACAAGAAAGATTATAAAAGCACAACATTAATTGTTCTTAAAGACGGTACTTTTAAAAGCGTAATGGCTTATAACTGGACCTTGAAAAAATCTGCTTTGTATCTGCATCTTGAAAATGGTGACTCAATTTCCTGCGAACCAAATTCAAAAAAACTTAGACTATTCAAGAAGAATTCAGGAAATTTTATCGACTTTGAAGTCACATATTTGGAATAAAAATGCCAGCTGCCAACAATAAATAAAGGTCATAGGCTGTCAGTATAAATTTGGAAGTTTAGCTCTTTTAATAAGTTCGCCGAAGCTTTTGCTTCGGCTAGTAAAAAGTATAAATTTATAACCAAATCAAAAGCTTCGGCTTGGTGGGATTTTGGTGTTTTGGTTTTGCAAATCAGCCTACGACCCCTTATTCGAGCCGTTATGACTTATACTGAGTCGTCCTGAATTAATTCTGCCAATTTGAAGTATAATTCTAAATCCCAAAGGTTTTAAACTAAAATCTAACTATATAAATAATTTTAATTTTTTTAATATTAATGATGCCATTATTTAAAGGGATCGGCATGATTCGAATCTATAGATTTGCAAATAAAATGAAAAAAAATATTGTCTCTTATGTGTGACATTTAAAAATAACATCTATATTTGTCACATGAAAGAGACAAAAAATAAAATATTACAATCAGCCATTACAATATGGGGAAATGATATGATGGCTACCCTTGATGATATTGCCGGGAATATAGGGATTTCCAGAAGAACTCTTCACCGTCATTATACCGGAAGAGAGGATTTATTGAAATCTGTATTCAATTTCATAATAGATGAATACCTTCTTCGTCTAAAAGAAATAATGCATGAAACTTCAGATAATAAGACGAGATTGAAGCAATTTTTTCTGAATGATGTTGAAAGTGGAAGCCGATATATGGTTTTCTGTCAATTGAGAAAGAGTAAATATAAAGAGTTTGAAACTGAAGATGACAATTTTATGGAAGTGTATTCTATTTATACAAATCTGTTTCAAAACCTGAAAGATGAAAAACAAATACGTCCAGAGTTATCTATGTATTGGTTGGAAACTATTTACATGTTAATGGTTGAGGCCAGTTTAACAAGTATGGATCAAGGAATAGAAAAATCAGTTTGTTTAGATATGGCCTGGTCTACCTTTTGGAATGGGATTAAATTTGAGAATTAGTGATTTAAGTTTAGGGAATTAAAAGGAGAAAAAATGAAAGTATTAAAAATTAACTCAAGTGCACAAAAAAGCAATTCGATAAGTAGGAAAATGGTCGATAACATAACGTCTCAACTGGAGCAAAAATATGGCTCTGTTGATGTAAGCGACCGCGATGTAGCTTACTCTCATTTACCGTATTTGAATGAGGAATTTGTTGAAGCCATGTTTAACAAGGGAGTTTTAGATTCTGACCAAGAGGAAGTTTTACATATCTCCGATTCTTTAATTGAAGAGGTAAGTGACAGTGATGTTTTAATTATTGGTGCACCCATTTATAATTTCTCAGTACCGGCTAGTTTAAAAGCTTATTTTGATCTAATAGCCCGACCAGGCAAAACATTCAAATATAGTAATACAGGAGCTTTAACCGGCTTGCTCGAAAATAAAACAGCGTTTGTTGTAATTACTTCGGGAGGAACTAAAATTGGAAGCAAGCACGATTATACCAAAGGATACATTACTTCTTTTCTTGAGTTTATTGGGATTACCAATATTCATTTTATTGAATTGGATCAGGCGGGTTTCGTATTCAATGAAAAGCTGAAAATTGCTACTGAAAAAATGGAAACCATTTTAAAGGCTTCATAGTTTTCTAAACGTTATAAGGTATTTTGACAACATAACATTGAAAAAAACAGGTTCTAAATATCATCAGGAAATAAATTAAATATAATGAGCATTAAGAAGTGCTCAACCAATTAGTAAAACAATTTTATAAACTTCATTCAGCAAATTGCTGGGACGGCTATCGGTATATCCGTATGTGATTAATGGATCGTTTTTTATGGAAGTCCAAATGGAATAGATATGCCTTTTCTGGAGTGATTTGCAAATGTCAAATAAAACTAAAGATGAGTAGTTTAAAATTTAAGATTTCAGAATCAGATTGCAGTAAATGTGGAATGTGTGCAGGAGAATGTCCTGTGGGAATTATAGAAATGAATGAGTATCCGGCTATTGCCGAAGATAAAGAAGCTCAGTGTGTAGAATGTCAGCACTGTATGGCGGTATGTCCTAAGGGAGCGTTATCAATTCTGGATAAGGATCCGGCTGATAGTATAAAAAACACGAAAAATTTACCGGATCCATCAGCTATGCAAGAAATGGTTAAAATGAGAAGAGCCACTCGTAAGTATAAAAAAGAGAATGTCGATAAAGAATTAATTAATGATTTATTAGAAACAGCTTCTTATGCTCCCACAGCTCATAATGCTAATGCCGTTCAATTTACTGTTGTCGATAATTTAGAAACCATGATTAAGTTTAAAGAAATGGTATTCAATTCACTTAAAGACATTAAAGGGGCTGATAGTTCCGATCCCAAAATGGGTTATATCAACCAAATATCCATGCTATGGGAAAACATGGGAATGGATTTGGTGTTTCACAATGCTCCTCATATTGTTATAGCCTCGGTACCTCAAAACAACCTGATGCCAAAAGAAGATGGTATGATTGCTCTTAGTTATTTTGAACTTCTGGCCAACTCAAACGGATTGGGAACCTTGTGGGCAGGTATGATTAAAACGGTTATTGATGAAATAAATCCTGAAATTAAAAAAATACTTGGGATTCCTGAAGATCACATGATAGCCTATAGCATGTTGTTTGGAAAGCCGGCAGTAAAATATGCCCGTTCTATTCAGTCCGAAGGCGTTAATATTAATCCTGTACAACTTAATTAATTATTTAAATCCGAAAAATGAAATATTGAATTATGAAAATAGTAAAGAATGATTTAAGTCAAAAATTCAGCAAGGGAATTATTATTCCTCATTGGGTATCGGCAGTATTAATTTCAATTTTGTTTATTCAAGGACTTTTCCTAAAAGATATTGATATATCCGATAAAATAGGATTTGTACAACTACATGCCATATTTGGAGCAATTGTTTTAATATTAACTGTTATCAGGATTGTTTCACTGTTTAAATCGAAACGACCTGATCATCTGGAAACAGGATCAAGATTCAACAATAAATTAGTAGACTTTATTCACAAAGCAATGTACTTTTTAATATTAGGGATTGTTGTTTCCGGTATATCGACCACTGTTTTGGGAGGATATGCAGTGGCATTTCAAACCGGGAGTGGGGATTCTGTTATGGCTTATGATGAGATACTTTCATTAAAACCACATGGTATCATGTCATGGATTCTGATTGGTCTGGTAGTATTACATGTTACAGGCTTCTTTAAGCATCTGATACTTACAAAGGAAAACACCTTAAAGCGTATATTTTAATTGAATGAATTAATAGGAATAATCTAAACATAAAATAATGAAGAAAAAAAACTTATTAATATTAGGAGCAACAGGTGGAATAGGGCGATGGACCCTGAAAACAGCCAGGGAGCGTGGTTTTAATATTACCATAGTAGTTCGATCAAAAGAAAGTTTAAAAGACACTGCCGGCATTAGGATAATAGAAGGGAATTTATTAAATGAGGGTATTCTTGAAGAAGCGGTGCTGGGACAGGATTTTGTGATTTCTTGTTTGGGGATTAAACGCAAAAATGGTTCAAATCCCTGGTCATCAATTGTATCACCTTTGGACTTTACTGAAAGAGTAATGAGTAAAACTTTGCATTTAATGGGGAATGACAGTTCTAAACGTCTTGTGGCAGTTAGTTCGGCAGGTGTGGGCGAGAGCTGGAAATTAACCACTCCTTTTATGAAATTCTTTGTAAGCTCAAGCAATATCAAAACTTCCTTTAAAGATTTGCAAAATATGGAAGAAGTTTTGCAAAATAGCGTGGTGGAAACATTGGCAGTAAGACCAGTAATGTTAACAGATGGACCAGTAACCGGTGAAACCAAATTTGTGAATAAGTTTGGTATGTCAACTAAAATAAGTAGGGCAGATGTAGCCATGTGGATGTTGGATGCACTTGAAAGAAAGACTCCATTTAAAGCGGAAGTGGAAATGATTGGATAGCACAAACGCTTAAATGCATTACAGATTATACAAATAATGAAAATTTAAAGATTATGTTTATTTATATTTTATCAGTAATACTATTGATTTCAGGACTCATACATATAATTATTGGATTTTTGAATGCAAAAGTTAAAAGTCCCTTTGGATCAGGAAGAAAAGCTCATGTACTATATGGCTCAATTCTAGCAAGTATTTCATTCGGAATTTACTTGCTTAGGTATGTAATTGGTGGTAGTATATGAAATAATTTAAATTGTGGTAGGGTAATGGTTCTATTAGCTATATTATTTTTTATGTAGATATTTATAAAAAAGTTATTGGGACTAAATACCCTTTATAATAATTAGGTTTCGTGCTTTTAATTTAATCCCACACTCAATAAACTATTTAAGATGATAACAGTTATACGTACAAGTCATAATAACAAATAAAGTAACTATTCAGGTTCTATT
>DIYS01000043.1 GCA_002429115.1 Saccharicrinis sp. UBA6048
GCTTGCCCCGAGGTGGTTCACTAAAACTATCACATTTCACATTGGTGAGATAATTCTACTTTTTTGAAAGATGAGGGCGTCTTCATTTTCATTTCATGTTCCTACAGTTACATTTCATCCACTGCTTTTTTTGTTTCATTATTAAAGATTGATAAATGCACTTGTATGATTTTAGCTTTGCAGTGTTAAATCTGGAGTTGAACCAGATAAGTACATACATTGTTTATTAAGATAATGAAGAACCCAAATTTATATCGTACCTGTTTAATGGCCGTTTTTCTGGTTATTATTACATCTTCATGTAAGGAGATTATTGAATACAGCCCATACCAAAACATTGTGGAGTCGAAGTGGCAGAAGCAAAACCTGAAAAACTACAATAAGCTGCTACCTGAGGCCGATGAAGCTTTTAAACCATTTAGGGTGGCATTGATTGCAGACAGTCACACGTACTACGATGAATTTGAAAAGCAGGTGAAGTATATTAATTCACGAAATGATTTTGACTTTGTGATACATCTGGGGGATGTTACATTAAGTGCTAATGCCCGCGAGTATAATTGGTACAGCGATATCATGAATAAGATCAAGGTGCCTGTCATCACCATTATTGGCAATCACGATTGCCTGGGGAATGGCTACTCCATTTATAATGAAATGTTCGGTGAATCGAACTTCTTCTTCCGTTACCGTGATGTTAAGTTTGTCATGTTTGATGATATCGTTTGGGAAAAGAAGGTGCAGGACCCGGATTTTGAGTGGTTTGATGAGGCACTGGATAATGATGATGATTATAAGTATGTGATACCGTTTGCGCATATTCCACCATGGGATGATCAGTTTACAATTGGCAACGAATATTATTACAATCAATTATTATTGGATCACAATGTTAACTTATCGGTACATGGTCACGGTCACAGCTTTGGATACCACCAACGTTATGGAGAGGTGAATTATTTGTCCATACCTGCGCCTATTCGCGATGAGTTGATCATTATGGATGTGCAGGCAGATACCATCATTATTGAACGTATTGAGTATTGATTATTGACGTGTTAAAATGAGAAAACTACATTATATATTATTGGTGATCATGTTAGCGTTTGTAGCTGATGGTATGGCACAATCAGAGACGGATACAACGCAAAATGATTTACCAAAACCACTACAGAGTGCTTACAAAACACGAACAGCTGTTATTAAAAAGGACACTGTTCAGTATAAGCACCGTTGGTTTATTCCGGGACAATATAAATTGCAATATGCCGGAAGCATTGGTTTTATGTCCATCGGATTTGGTTATGCCATTACGCCCATCTATCAGCCGGCCTTTTTTATAGGGTATCTAAGCGAGAATTTTGGTGGTAGTAAAAATAGTGTGGTCAGCCTGTCTCTGAAGAATAGCTTTTATTTTACCCGACAACCACTCTTTGATTATTTCAGACCGTATGGTGGATTATCCATCAATTGGGGTAATACAAATAATACCTTTAATCGATTGCCGGATTATTATCCTTCGGAATATTATTTTCAGAATAAGATTCACTTCGCACCATTCCTTGGAGGGGAGCTGAAGTTTGATATTAACAACAGGTACTTCTATGGTTTGGGGGTTTATACCGAGTTTTCGGCTTTTGATGCCTACTTGCTCGAAGCCATACGTACCAAATATGTAAAACCGCACATGGCCTTATCAATGGCAGTTGGTGTGACGTTTTACCTTCGTTAAGCCATTTCTTTATAGGTGGACTAATGTCATCTATAGCTAAACCCGAATTCGAATTAAATTTCAAACCTCAGATTGAGCTAAAAAAATGATTGACAAGTTAGAATTTTGAAGGAATAGTAATCTATTGCGATAAAATTTAACGTAGTCAATCAGGTTTTTAGACAAAGCAACAGTGCTTTCCACTTATAAACAGTAATTTACTTCATATAAACGCTTTGAAATAGTTCACTATTACATCATCCCTTATATTTGTAAATTACTATTTATAAGCGGTCTGAGGTCGAAATTTAACGTCGATATCGGGTTAATAATTAGTCAAAAAGAGTTGCTTTTCAACGGAAGAGCAACTCTTTTCATTTATTTTGAGTTTGACTATTATCAATCGGGCAGAAACAACGGTGAGAGGGTATTTATCTGAAGGCAATCCTTCTAAAACAGAGGAGAGAGGATTCTCAATTTTTTGTGATCTAATGGAAACAACAGTGAGAGGATGTCCGACCATAGTTGATCGGGCAGAAACGTTGGTGAGGGGGTATTTATCTGCGGGCAATCCTTCTAAAACATTGGAGAGAGGGTTCTCAATTTTTTGTGATCCAATGGAAACAACAGTGTGAAGGTGTTCGACCATAATTGATCGGGCAGAAACGTTGGTGAGGGGGTATTTATCCGCAGACAATCCTTCAAAAACATTGGAGAGAGGGTTCTCAATATTTTTTGATCCAACTGAAACAACAGTGTGAGGGTGTCTGACCATAGTTGATCGGGCAGAACCGTTGGTGAGGGGGTATTCACCTGAAGGCAATCCTTCTAAAACAGTGGAGAGAGGGTTCTCAATTTTTTGTGATCCAATGGAAACAACAGTGTGAAGGTGTCCGATCATAGTTGATCAGGCAGAAACAATGGTGTGAGTGTAATCAATTCACAATGCTACATAGAAATTTGAGCGTAAAGCTCAGAACAAAAAAAACAGTAGGGTAAGATTGGTAGTAAAGCTAAGATTAATAGCAATGTGCTTTGTTTTTTTGACTATTTTAGTCAATTCTAATCGAAATACTTAACAGATGCAGAAGAAGTTTCTTTTACTGATTACCGTTATACTGCTTGCAGGCTTGTTTGTTGGTAATTGGATTTATGGTAATATACTGGCAAAGAAGATTGAAGATCGTATAACAAAACGCGTTGAGTCATTGGCAGTAGATGTTGATGTTCAATTTGATCAGGTAAAAGTAAACCCTCTATTTTCAAAACTTCGATTTAAAGGATTGAGCCTTACTGATGCAGAAGGCCATGAGTTATTGCTCAGCGATGAGGTGTATTTGGATATGCCATATACAGAGGCCATGCGCATCCTAAAGAGTAGTCAGGTGGATGATTTAAAGTCATTTAAATTACGCTTTAGCGATATGTCTGTGTATGTTAAGGGGGCTGACGATCGCCTACTCGTGGATGAATTGCTATTGGCTTTCAAAGGGCATATTACCAAAGGTGATATTCAAAATCTGGATAAAAAATTCCCCTCAAAAAAGCAGTCGCTTCGGATTGAACTGAAAGGCGGAAGTTTTGCTGAAACACCCTGGATGGATGCATTAGGTTTTACTCCTGAGCAGATTGTTCGATTTAACCAGCTTGATCGATTGGCTTTCGATTTGGATTTCAATCCTGACAAAAAAATATTAACACTCAACGATCTGCAATTACTTTCTCCAATCGTTACCTATCAGGCGGATGGCAGTTTGAGCTATAAGGGCGATGGGATGTCAAATATGCAAGCTGATGTGGCACACTCTTCTTTCGAACTGAAACTAAATGAAGAAGGCATTAGCTGGGGCAATCCAGAAACAACCGGACGTTTTACACTCAAAGGATTGGCTGTTCAAATGGATGGTGCCGTGCAGTATAAAGATCAAAAACAGCTGATCCAGCAGCAGAAAACGAATTTTTTATTGGAGGACTTAAGCATCGAATTCGAAGGTGAGCAAAAGGCCAAACTGGAAGCACAAACGGCATTACTCGGCTTAAAAATGGATCAGCTGAGTGTTGACCGTCTGGCCATTCAATCAGAGCTGAAAGATAATCGGATGGTCATTGAAAGCACACAATTAAAATCATCTCTTCTGAATGCCGATTTGGATGCCATTATTACTATTGATTCATTGAATCAGGCTGACTCACAAATTGAAAGTGCAAAGTTGATCATCAGTGATTTAGCGCCAGGATTGCAAAACGGACTATCGACGTTTGAGATGATGACCGGCCAGACTTTACCACGCAAAGGTAAAGCCATTGTTTTGGAGATGAGTGGGCCAGTCAGCCGGCCAAATATCAAAGGCATACGCTATTAATTCGATTTTATTAGAATGAACAAGACGGCTCTTGTCCTCGAAGGTGGGGGATTTAGAGGAATGTATACTTCTGGTGTGCTGGATGCTTTTCTGGCCAATGATGTGTATTTCCCATATACAATAGGAGTTTCAGCGGGTGCTGCCTATGGTATTTCTTATGCTTCTGGGCAGTTTGAACGAAATAAGGTGGTTAACCTCAAATACACTTCCGATCCGCGTTACATGAGTTGGAGGAATTTCGTTAGAAAAGGTAATCTGTTCGATTGGGATTTTGTCTATGGTGAGATACCCAATAAATTGGTTCCCTTTGATTATGAGGCATTACTTAACTCGTCGGATCAATTTGTAATCGGTGTTACAGATGTATACAGTGGCAAGGCGGAATACCTGAAGGGCAATACCATGACCAGGCAAGAGTTGCTGAATGCCATAACCGCTTCATCAAGTTTGCCTTTCGTGTCGCACATGGCGAGGTATAAGGATCGCTTGTACATGGATGGAGGGTTGTCAGACTCTATTCCGGTAGGGCAGGCTTTGGAGTCAGGGAATGATCGAGCTGTGGTGGTATTAACCCGCAATAAAGGCTATCAGAAAAAAGAGGCAAGCCTGCCATGGCTGATAAAGCTGCGTTATCGAAAATACCCAAAACTGGTAGAGGCGATTCTTACCCGGGCTGATAGGTACAACCAGACTCTTGCTAAGCTAGAGCAACTCGAGAAGGAAGGAAGGGTTTTTATTATTCGTCCTCAGCAAAAAATGACCATATCCAGGATAGAGAATGATGCACAAAAGCTGGATCTCTTGTATCAATCTGGTTTCGATGAAACCACAAACATTATGACACAATTAAAAGACTGGCTGGATAATAAAGGTTGATACCAGATAGGTTCAGAGTTTGGAGTATTGTGTTCTGAGTTTAAGGTTGGGGTTTTCAAATCAAAGTTGTACAAATAAGCAATTCAACAGTTCAACAAATCAACAACTTAGCAAATTACCAAATCAACAGTTCAACTCCTCAACTTTTAAACATTAAACTTAATAAACCTACATCGGATCCGTACCAATTGTACCACGCGTCAATTCAATAATGGTAATTTCAGGAGGCATACCCACTCTGGCTGGCATTCCCAGGTAGCCGAGACCGCGATTGACATACAGATACTGATTATCCTGATTGTATAAGCCGGCCCATCGTTTGAATTTATACTTGGCAGGGCTCCATTGAAAATTCTTAAACTCAATGCCAAATTGCATGCCGTGCGTATGGCCAGATAACGTCAGGTCATGATCGAACTTCTTGGTGACCTCAGCATCCCAATGATCAGGATCGTGAGATAGTAGGAGTTTGAATGGTATCTGATCAGTGCCTTTGTTTGCTTTATGCAAATCACCATATTGAGGAAACGGCGGATGGCCCCAGTTTTCAACGCCCGTAACGGCAATCTTATCACCGTTTAATTCGATGGATTGAGAGGCATTATTTAGCAACTTAAAACCTAACCGTTCGTGTGCATGCTTAATGCCTTTAAGGTTGTTGGCTTTATCCTGTGGTCGATCCCATTTGGTGTAATTACCGTAATCATGATTGCCTAAAACCGAATATTTTCCTAAGCGCGCATTTAGTTTAGTAAAGACTTTTTCCCAGCCAATGGTTTCTTCGTAAAAATTATTAACCAAATCGCCCGTAAAACATATTAAATCAGGGTGCTCTTCATTAATCAGGCGAACAGCCTCTTCCATCTCCTCATAGTTGGAGTTAAGGCTTCCAAGGTGAAGGTCCGAAATCTGCACGATCTTAATCCCTTCAAATGCTTCAGGCAGGTTAGGGAAGGAGAGCTTCGTGTAGCGCTTGCTAAAAGCAAAACGACCTTTTACAAAACCAAATAACAGTGAGATAAAAGGTGCTGAAGCCATAAAGATGCCTACTTGGCTAAGGAATTTCTTTCGTGTAATAACCGGATAACGGCCGTCGTTCATCTTCTTAATTTTCCCATCGCTCGAAAATTTATTTTTCACTTTAATGGCTCTGTGAGTCAGTTTATAACCCACGTAGTAGAATAGCTTTGGTAAATAAATGAGCATATATGAAAATATCAACCATTGAAAATACAGATAGGTGTCTGCATTATTGGTTGTTTTGATGATTGACAATAGTCCGCCGAAAGATAAAATATAGAAAGACGGTACGATGTAAAACCACAATGTGCCAAGTGGAAATGAGAAATAACCCACTTGCTTATCTTCATCATTGTGTATTAAGCGATGAAGTAAAAAATCCAATACAACAGTAAAAACTACAACTCCAACAAATGCACCCAAGGTATATTTCATCAACACTAATTTCGTTCCTACTCTATTAACTTGCTCTCTGCTCCTCGAAAATTGATTACGCAAGAATAATGTAAAGGTTTGATATTTTGGCTGTTTGTATACATCTTTTAAGCTTTTTTAGTAATAAAAGCCAATCAAAGAAACCTTATTTTTCTCCGGTAACAATGCCCGATATCCCAAATGAAACAAGAGCTTCATGATAATGTTCACCTGTATCGGGCAGGTAGGCATAGCGATAGCCAGCCGTCATTGGAAACACAAAGCGGAAAGGGTGAAATTCAGCTCTTAATTCAGTTCCCAGTGATTGAAAATCACCTTTTGCAGTTACCCAATCACCTGTATCACTGTATTGCAGATCCTGCTGTGCTTTGGAGTAATCATAGAATAAATTCATTGTGATACGCTTCAGATACATGATGCCTTTGATATTGAAATCAGGATTAATCAATGGCATTATATAATCTGCCTTGAGGGAATATAGCTGATCATTATTGTAACGGCTAATACCGCGTGGAAACGATATATAATCAGGGAGAGTACGATAAATATTATAGGTAGTTCCATCGCGTTTGACTTGCTCGCCTCTTTGTTTGATCTGCCAGTCATTGTTAATGCGTATGGAATGATGGCGACCAACACCAGGGAAATACAAGCGCGAATGCAGCCCTAAAATACTGCCATAATTCCTTCCTGAGAGTGGCGTATGACGATAGGTCATTTCAAGAACCTGTCCGAAACGGCTGGCAACATCTCGTTGAGTAGATCGAAGCAGGTTGTAAGCAAAAAGATTGTAATCTAACGTTTTGACATCGATGCCTTCAACAGTATATGTAATTGTATCCTTATCGGTAACAATGCCATCATTAATGCTGACAAATGTTTGGTCAAATGTATATGAATCTGATTTTTGATAAGTAAAGCCGACTGAAGGTTGCAGGTTTCGATAATATTTGCCTCTTGTGAAGTTTAGTGGTAGTTTCATTTCAATATCAGCCAGGAAATGATTTGGTTGAGCATTCTTGTTAATTCGAAAAGTATCTGTTGCATTGGCAAAATAGCCATTTTGAGATATTTTTTCATCACCGGCCTTAAACTCCAACTCAAATACAGGCCACCAGGCACGATAAGCCAATTTAAACTGGTACTTCTCGCGGCTAAATTGTTTATCGGCATTAAAATCTATTGAAGTAAAAGTGGTTCCCAGCAGGTTTTGAGATATAAGGCTTGCTCCGGTATTAATTGAACCTTCATCAACATCCATAAAAACAGGTGCCCAGCTATGAAAATTAAATAAGTTCCATTTCGAGTATTTTTTAGATTCATAACTGTCTCCCGTCAGATGTTTTAATTTGGGCATTCCTTTTTCATCCTTCTGAAGTTTTTCAATAAATGGTTCAATTGGCAGTTTGCCAGCTGCATATGGTTTTATATTCAGTCCATCGATGGAAGATGCAGCAATAATGTATCCATCGGAGGTATAATTTTGGTAAATCAGTTCCTTATTGGACAGTGTAGCATAGGCCGCCCCGAATTTTGATTCTGTCACCTTCTCCAGTTGGGTACCATCTGTGTTTATGCGATATATATTTTCAATACCACTGTATGAACCGGTAAAATATATCTGATTATTGATGATTTTAGGGAAACGTATCTCCGTAAAATCCGCATCCGTTACAGTTTGCCAACTGTTATTTTCCGTGTTTAGTAATGCTATTTGCTTGCCTTTCTTAGTCAAAAGAATCATTACCAACGAATTGCCGTTTTGACTCCACGAAGGCGTCATAGGATAGGCATTATCCGGTATTTGAATTTGTTTGATCACCTCACCATTTTCAGCATTAAGTAAATGAATTGAGAACTCATTGGCGTAACTTGCATGGACAGCTGCGATTGTTTTTCCATCAGGAGAAAGAGCAGGTGCTTTAAAGCGTGTTTTTGAGCTTAGTTTTTTCTGCTTCTTTGATGCCAGTTCATATGTCCTGATAATAGAATAATGCTGGTTTTCCCACCTTGGGTGGCGCTCCAGTTCAGTCCATACAATTAGACCATTGTTATACGAAAATGGTTCGCGGTTTCGTGTGCCTGTTATTAAAATTCGTTCTTCTTCACCTGTATTAATGTTAATTCTGGAGAAGTGATTTACGGTTCCCGGGCCACTAACTTCTGCAATTATAATTGAATCATTAACGACTGTTGGGTAGCGATAGTTTTTGTAGGTCTGATCCCTTTCTGTTATTGTTCTTATTACATCAGAATTGATTGAATCATCCTGATTTTCCCATTTTTCCTGCCATTGAGAGAAGACTTCATCGTATAAAGGCACTTTATTCTTACCTGTTACCTGTTTAATACCTCGGTTAAATGGCGTAACAGACCAGCTTTTTTGACCAGCTTCATCCAACGCCCGTTCCCAAACATCGGCACCGTAGCTGTGGCGGGCGCCTGAAGTAAGCAGGTAGCCCATGTTATAATGGTTTGGTACATAATCTTTGTAAGAGCCAAAATAGGCTTTGTCATAATTATAGATTTCCTTTTCCAGAACCTGTGCACGTATTTCCTGCTCAAAAGCAGGGCGTCTTCCTCTTCCAGCGCCAGAAAGGGTCGTTTCGGTCAGGGTGGCATCACCCTCTAAAAACCACAGGGGTACATACAGGCCTAAAACAGCTCCAACCGCTTGTTGCCCGAATGGAATACTCAATACTTTCGTAAATCCTTTGTTGAGCTTATCAATTTGCACCACATGCCTGAATTCATGTATAGCCAATTGCTCCAACCAGTCCTGTGCTAACATATCCTGATGTGGTGTCGGATATATTTCCATGCGTTTAGGAGCCCAGGATACAAAGCCATTGGAGTAAGCGTCTTTAGCATGTATAAGTACCTTAATGGGTTTTGGAGTATGGTCTAAACTATAACCGCCATAGGCATATAAGGAATCAAGCATCGCGATAAAACGCTTCGCTTCACTTTCAAACTCTTCCGGATAAACAACCTTAAAAACTGGTGAATTTAGCTGTCGCCATTTGATGTTGGCCGGATCGGCACCTGAACTGTAATATTGAGCATTTGAATTACAAATTAAAAGTGTTAGGGTAATAAGTATAAAGGCAAGCTTGCGCATAATTCTCAATTTTGCTTAAAAATAAAAGAATTTGAAGAATGGTTGGTCAGATATTTTGAGAAATGTAATTAAAGAATTAATGCTCTATTTAGAATGAAGATAAATTGCTTTAATTATTCATATCTGTCTTTACATCATATAATTGAAATCGTAATTTGTTTCTACCTAAACTAAAAGGAGGTTAGCTATGTCACAAGTCAGTTTTACATTTACGGTAATGTTAGAAGAAAATGAATTTATCCATGTGGATGATCATTTGTACACTACAAGAACTTCTTTGCAACGGGAGGAGCCTAAAATTCACATGATCGACAACTGCTGTTTAGATGTTCTCAAAGAGTTTGAAGGGCAGTTAACTCAGCCAATGGTTGAGGAATGGTTGCTGCTTTCAAGAGCTTTAGATCAATCATGCAGCTTTGAAAACAAATGGGATGACAAAAAGATATTGGGTGAGCTAATTGCTGGTGCCCAACATTCCGTTTCATGGTATGCAAATAATTGTAAAGCGAACTAACTTGACTTTTAAATCTGAGTATTAAAGTTTAAATCGAATCAGGTTTTAATGGATGGTAGCAGCGGTGAGGCAATTGCTTTATCGCTGTTTTTTTATGCGCTCATTCGTTTTTAATTTGAAAATATTAATTTCGTACACCGCAATTGAAAATACGGCTATAATTAAAAACTTTTGAAATGATTGATTTTACACAAACCGAGATACAAAATATTGTTGTTCATCATATTGGATGCAGGGCAGAGGCTGAAGAAAGCCGTTTTTCTAAATCAGAGCTGCAATTGTATGGTGATGAAATGGTGGAGGAAGTGTTAAAACAGTATTTTTTCAAGCCTTTTAAAACAGAAGCCTATTTTAATTTTCATCATGAGGAAAATTTGAATCAAAATCAGATGCACAATTGGGTGGAGGAAATTTTCAATAATACCACCTCCTTTTATGATAACTCTGTAAAGATTGCCAACTTCCTTTACGAGCAATCGAACCATCCTAAAATTAAAGGAGGTGAGTTTTATATGGTGCGTTTCAATAATTGTGTGGTGGATGGAGAGATCGTTGATGCGCTTGGTATTTTTAAATCTGAAAATAAGGATACTTTCCTAAAGGTGATGTTGCGCGATAATAATTTTGAATTAGGCGCACAGGAAGGCATCAATATCAAAAAACTTGACAAAGGTTGTTTGATCTTCAATACAGAGAAGGACTTAGGCTATAAAATTTGTTCGGTCGATAATATCAATAAAGGCAATGAAGCACATTTCTGGAAAGATGATTTCCTGGGCCTAAAGCCGCGTGAGGATAATTATTATTTCACCAATAATTACCTTCAAATGTGTAAGGGCTTTGTAGGAGAGGTGTTTAATGAAGAAAACGATGTGGAACGACCTGATCAGGTAGATATGCTAAACCGTTCGATGGATTATTTTAGCAAGCATGCCGCTTTTGATGAAAAGGAATTTGAGAAAGAAGTTATTCGCCAACCGGAAGTTGTTGATGCTTTTCAGGATTACAAAAGCTTCTTTGAATCGGATAAGAACATGCCTCTGCAGGCTAGTTTTGATATCTCAAAAGACGCTGTAAAATCTGAGAAAAAGCATTTTAAATCGGTACTAAAACTGGATAAGAATTTCCATGTATATGTGCATGGCAAGCGACAATACCTCGAAAAGGGATTTGATAGCCAGAGAGGGCTGAAGTTTTATAAATTGTATTTTGAATATGAAGAGTAAAATGTATATACAAAGAAAAAGCCGCGAAAGCGGCTTTTTTTATGATATCTGTTCTTCTGAATCAAAAATGTCGAATACTTTGTCGAGCTTCATGAGTTTTAATAAGCTCATCACTTCAGTTTTGATCGCACATAATTGAAAAGAGCCTTCGTGCTGTCGCGCAGTTTTAAGAGCACTTATCAGTGTACCGATGCCGGTACTGTCAATAAAACTGATATTTGAAAGGTCAAGAATCATCCTGACACCTTTTTTTGATAATTCTGCTGTTAAGTCTGCTTTGATTTCTGGTGCAACAGCAGCATTTAATCTATCTGTATCGGCTAATTTACCAATCAACACCCCATCATGTTCCTTTACTTGTAGCATATCTTATTATTAATTTTCTAATACTTGATGCAACTCGTCCAAAGCAGCATCACAGGTCTGGTTAAAATTATCGATTATTTCTTTTACTTTATCTTCACTTTTGTTGTTTACCAACCATTCAATGCGATCATCAGGATAACTATTCACGCTTTTTTTCAATTGCTCAACTTCATTTTCAGCGCTATCATCACTTTTAAGTTCATCAACTTTCATGAGCTTTGCAAGTAATTCCAGATTTTTTAATTCGTTATTACCCAAGTCATCCATGCCCATCGACATGACTGATGATTTAGCTTTGTGAGCAACAGCGGCTATTTTACTCCAGTCTTTATCGCCAAACCCCTCATCAAATCCTTCTCTGAATTCCGGAATTTGCTCTATGAAAATAGCAATCAATTCTTTGATTAGTTCATCACTGCCATCGGTGATACTATTGAGGTAGTCTAAGTTTATGATTTTATATGGATTGGGCATTTGGAACGTCTTTTAAAATAATGTTGAAAATACAAATAATTTGACAAATGTAACTTTTTTGAATGAAATTATTTTTAAGCATCTTGATATTGCTTAATGAAGTGATATTAATTAGGTTTTTAAACTGGTAATTATCATTTTTTGACAGGTGAATATTTTCATACATTTGTTCTGGTGATAAGCGTTCAGTTAAGAGTGCTTTGCCAACCTTTAAGTAAGTAATTTTGTACATAGTATTAACAATATTTTGAAGATGAAACATACTGCCTTTTTTAAGTTTCACGAGGCTTTAGAAGCCAAATTATTACCATTTGCCGGATACGAAATGCCAATTGAATATTCTGGTATTAACAACGAGCACATGACTGTACGTAATGGTGTTGGTGTATTTGATGTTTCGCATATGGGCGAATTTTGGGTGAAAGGACCTAAAGCATTTGAATTAGTGCAGAAAGTAACATCGAATGATGTTGCAGCTTTATCAGTTGGACAAGCGCAGTACTCATGTTTTCCGAATGGAAAAGGTGGTATTGTTGATGATTTGCTTGTTTATAAATATGCAGAAGAGAAGTATCTTTTAGTTGTAAATGCAGCTAATATTGATAAAGATTGGGCTTGGGTAAACGAGCAAAATACCATGGAAGCTGAACTGGAGAATGCCAGTGATGCTATTTCACAGCTTGCCATTCAGGGGCCAAAAGCAACTCAGGTACTTCAAAAATTAACAGATATCGATCTTTCTGAAATACCTTACTATACATTTAAAACTGGTGCCATCGCAGGTGCTGATGATGTAATTATCTCCAATACTGGTTATACAGGTTCTGGCGGTTTTGAGTTGTACATGTACAATGCAGATGCAGAAAAAGTGTGGGAAGCTATTTTTGAAGCTGGTAAAGAAGAAGAAATTCTACCAATTGGATTAGCTGCACGTGATACTTTACGCCTTGAAAAAGGATTCTGTTTGTATGGCAATGATATTGATGATATAACTTCATCGATTGAAGCCGGACTTGGTTGGATCACTAAGTTTAATGATGGTAATAAGTTCATTGATTGCGAGTACTTATTAAAGCAAAAAGAAGAAGGTGTTTCTAAACGATTAAGAGGTTTTGTTCTTGAAGACCGTGGTATTCCTCGTAAAGACTACGAAATTGTTACCGCTGATGACGAAGTAATTGGTCGCGTAACTTCTGGTACAATGTCACCTATGTTGCAGAAAGGTATTGGTATGGGATACATTAATAAAGGCTATACCAAATTTGATACAGAAATATATATTAAAGTACGTAATCGTAAATTAAAAGCTAAAGTGGTTAAAATTCCGTTTGTATAACAAATCGGAAAAATGAAATTCAGCGAAAACACAGTCTGTTATAGTTTTATTAGTAAGTCTGTAGTCGTTTGATCAATGGTTAGTTATGATGTAGCTCATCAATATCAAAGATCAGAAATTACCAATAATCAAGATTGTATCTTGTAAATTGAAAGATATATTTTCGCTGATTTTGTGTCCTTTGAGGCATATATTTCATAATTTTAATCGCTCAAAACATTAATCACATTCGAAATTAACTAGCAGTATAAAATTTTAACACAATGAAAATTCACAACTTTTCAGCAGGTCCTTCAATCTTGCCTGAGTCAACTATTAAAAACTCGGCTGATGCCGTATTGAACTTTGCCGGTACTGGCTTGTCTTTATTAGAAGTTTCTCACCGTAGCAAAGAGTTTGTTGCTGTTATGGATGAAGCAACTGCTTTATTTAAAGAATTGTTGGACATCCCTGCAGGATACGAAGTGGTTTTCGTAGGAGGTGGTGCAAGTACACAATTCTGCATGGTGCCTTATAACTTAATGAAAACTAAGGCTGCTTACTTAAATACCGGAACCTGGGCTAACAAAGCATTAAAAGAAGCTAAAGGTTTTGGTGAAGTAGTGGAAGTGGCGTCTTCAAAAGACAGCATTTACAATCACATTCCTAAAGGATATGAAATTCCTTCTGATGCTGATTATTTCCACATCACAACTAACAATACCATTTATGGTACTGAGATCAAGAAAGATTTAGACGTAAACGTACCTTTAGTAGCTGATATGTCTTCTGATATCTTCTCTCGTCCGGTAGATGTTTCTAAGTACACTTTGATTTATGGTGGTGCACAGAAGAACTTAGCTCCGGCTGGTGTTACTTTTGCAATTGTAAAAGAAGATGCGCTTGGGCAAGTTGACCGTCATATCCCAACAATGTTGAACTATAAAACACACATCGATGGTGGTTCAATGTTCAATACGCCTCCGGTATTCCCAGTTTTCTCAGCTCTTCAAACTCTGAAGTGGTTGAAAGAAATGGGTGGTGTAGCTGCAATGGAGAAAATCAACATTGAAAAGGCTGCTGTTCTTTATGATGAAATCGATCGTAACCGCTTATTCAAAGCGCCTGTTGCTGATTTAGAAGACCGTTCATTAATGAACATCTGTTTTATCATGAATGATGAATACAAAGAATTGGAAAAAGATTTCTTTGAATTTGCCACTGCAAGAGGAATGAGCGGAATTAAAGGTCACCGTTCTGTAGGTGGTTTCCGTGCTTCTACATATAATGCAATGCCTAAGTCAAGTATTCAGGCATTAGCTGATGCAATGAAAGAATTCGAAGCTAAGCACTAATTCAATTTTCATAAAATATTAAGTAAGCCCCGTTTTGGGGCTTACTATTTTGTCACCACACTTAATTTTTTGAAACGATGAAAAAAATATTAATTGCTACCGAAAAGCCATTTGCTAAAGCTGCAATTGACCAGATTGCACCAGTTGTAAAGGAAGCAGGATACGAATTAGCACTTTTAGAGAAATATACAGATAAAGCTCAATTACTTGAGGCTGTAAAAGATGCTAATGCAATGATTGTACGGTCAGACAAAGTTACTCGTGAAGTGATTGAAGCTGCACCGGAACTTAAAGTTGTTGTTCGCGCAGGTGCTGGTTTTGATAACCTTGACTTGGAAGCTTGTACTGAAAAAGGTGTTGTTGCAATGAATACTCCGGGACAAAACTCAAACGCAGTAGGTGAGTTGGTGCTTGGTATGATGGTATGCATGGCACGTAACGGATTTAACGGTACTGCAGGTACAGAGTTAAGAGGTAAGAAGATTGGTATTCATGCGTATGGTAATGTAGGGCATTATGTGGCTGAAATTGCTAAAGGATTTGGCATGGAAGTATATGCTTTCGACCCATTTGTTGCAAAGGAAAAGATCGAAGCTGCAGGAATCAAGCCTCTTGAAACTGTTGAAGAGTTATATTCAACTTGTGATTACATTTCTCTACACATCCCTGCAAATCAGCACACTGTTAAGTCAATCAATTATGACTTATTAAATAAAATGCCTAAAGGTGGTGTTTTAGTTAATACTGCCCGTAAAGAGGTAATTGATGAAGAAGGAATTTTGAAATTAATGGCTGATCGTCCTGATTTCAAATACATCTCTGATATCGCTCCTGATAATAAGGCTGACTTCGAAGCTAACTACGAAGGGCGTTATTTCTTTACACCAAAGAAAATGGGTGCTCAGACTGCTGAAGCTAACATTAACGCAGGTGTTGCAGGTGCTAAGCAAATTATTGGTTTCTTCGAAAATGGCGATGAGACTTTTAGAGTGAACAAGTAAGTTAGTGTATAGCTGATTAGTTATATAGTAATTTAGTGATATAGGTATTAGCAGGGTGCGGAAGTGTCCTGCTATTTTCTTAATAGGATTTTGGTAATTATGTGATTTAGTAAAACTGTTCCTAATTCACTATGTCACTAACTCACTACCACATGTTTTACAACAGTAAAAAATCAGCTTTGAACTTGACGAAAGTCACCAAAAAACAAGCATCTGTTTACTTACATTTGTAATTCGATCGACTTTTGGTTTGTTTAAACGTGAATCGGGAGTTGTTAATTTGAAAACTAACTAAATATCTAGAAATGGCGATTATTAAACCCTTTAAAGGCTTAAGACCTCCAAAAAATATTTCACAAGATTTGGCTTGTTTGCCTTACGACGTGATGAATAGCCAGGAAGCTGCTCAAATGGCTGAAGGTAAAGACTGTTCTTTATTGCATATTACTCGTGCAGAGATTGACTGTCCAGCAGGAACAGATATCCATTCTGATGAAGTATATGAAAAGTCAGTATCTAACTTCAAGGCTTTCCAGGAAAAAGGATGGTTAGTACAGGACGCAGATGCTAAGTATTACATCTACGCTCAAACAATGGACGGACGCACACAATACGGTATTGTTGGTGCTGCTGCTTGTGAAGATTATGCGAATGGCATTATCAAAAAGCATGAGTTAACTCGTCCGGATAAAGAGGAAGATCGTATGATTTTAACTCGTTACCTGGATGCTAATATTGAGCCTGTATTTTTCTCATACAAAGCTGTGCCGGAAATTGACGAGATTGTAGCAAACATCGTTAAAAATCAGGAAGCTGATTACGATTTTACTGCTGAAGATGGTTTCGGTCACCACCTATGGGCAATTAATGATGCAGACACTAACAAGCGTTTAGAAGAACTTTTCGAAACAAAAGTGCCTGCTACTTATGTTGCTGATGGTCACCACCGTACTGCTGCTGCTGCTCGCATTGGTGATGAGAAAAGTGGTCAGAATGGAAATCACACAGGTGATGAAGAATATAACTTCTTTATGGCTGTTCACTTCCCTGATAATCAATTGAAAATTATTGACTATAACCGCGCTGTTAAAGATTTAAATGGATTAACTCCTGATGAATTATTAGCGAAGTTAAATGAAGTATTTGTTGTTGAATGTATGGGTGAGGAAGAGTATCGTCCTGCTCAATTACACGAATTCAGCATGTACTTAGAAGGTAAGTGGTACAAATTGAATGCTAAAGAAGGTACTTACGATGACAACGATCCAATCGGTGTTCTTGACGTAACTATTTTGTCTAACCACGTTTTAGATAATATGTTAGGAATTGAAGATTTACGTCGTTCAACTCGTATCGATTTTATTGGTGGTATCCGTGGATTAGGCGAATTGAAAAAGCGTGTTGATTCAGGTGATATGAAAGTTGCATTTGCATTGTACCCAGTATCAATGCAGCAATTAATTGACATTGCTGATACTGGTAATATCATGCCTCCAAAAACTACTTGGTTTGAGCCTAAATTGCGTTCAGGTCTTGTAATTCACAAATTGGAATCCAAGTAAGTCTTTACTTTTAAATTGACTAACTAAATATCCGTTTTAAGCCTCCTTTTTACAGGGAGGCTTTTTTGTACAATGAGCTTTGATGTGTAAATTTGCCATATAATTTAAACGAGTATGTCAATAAAAAATAACCTCAAGTCGGTACTTGATCAAATTAATGATAAAGCTACGCTGGTAGCAGTATCCAAAACAAAGCCTAATGAAGATTTGCTGGAAGCATACGAAGCCGGGCAGCGTATTTTTGGTGAAAATAAAGTGCAGGAGTTAACTTCTAAATATGAATCTCTTCCTAAGGACATTGAATGGCATATGATTGGCCATCTGCAATCGAATAAAGTAAAATATATTGCGCCGTTTGTAAGTTTGATTCATGGTGTGGATTCGATAAAGTTGCTAAAAACAATTGATAAAGAAGGGCGCAAGAATGATCGAAAGATTCCGTGCCTTATTCAGATGCACATAGCTGAGGAGGAAACCAAGTTTGGCTTTACCGAGCAGGAAATTAAAGAGTTGTTGACGCCTGAGTTATTAGCAGAGTTAGAATTTGTTGATATAAAAGGAGTAATGGGAATGGCAACATTCACGAATGATGAGGATCAAATACGTAAGGAGTTCGCAGGACTAAAAACAACATTTGATCGACTGTCTGAGGATGTGTTTAGTGATAACCCGGCTTTTCGCGAAATAAGTATGGGAATGTCAGGTGATTATAATATCGCCATAGAAGAGGGGAGTACCATGGTGCGAGTGGGTAGTTTTATCTTTGGAGCACGTAACTATCATTAAAATTATTCTATATAAGATCGGTCTTGGAAATAATTTGAGGCTATGGATACAACTGAACGAGTTTTAATTATATTTGTTCCTATCAAGTTTGTATAAAATTAATGACCCGATGGCAAATTTAGAAACTAAATATCTGGGATTAACACTAAAGAATCCCATAATTGTTAGTAGTTCAGGATTAACAAATAGTGTAGAAAAAATTGGGAAGTTGGCTGAAGCGGGAGCAGGGGCTGTTGTTTTGAAGTCTTTGTTTGAAGAGCAAATTAATCACGAGATTAATAACATTATTTATAAAGGTGAAGGATTTGATTATCCTGAAGCTGTGGACTATGTTAAAGGTTATACACGCGATAACTCTGTTGGTGATTACCTTAAAATTATTAAAGAAACAAAAGAAAAGTACGACATTCCTGTCATTGCAAGTATCAACTGTTTTAGCTCTGACGAGTGGGTGGATTTTGCGCAGCAAATTCAGGAGGCTGGTGCAGATGCCATCGAATTAAATGTATTCGTTGTAAACACCGATAAAAACAGTGAATCAGCCGCATATGAGCAATTGTATGTTGATGTTGTTTCAAATGTAAGCAAGGTGGTTAGTATTCCGGTGAGTGTTAAGCTTGGCTTGTATTTTTCAAATCTAGTTAATGTTGTTAATCGATTGTCAGTTTCTGGTGCTGCTGGTGTGGTTTTATTCAACCGATTCTACGAACCGGATATTGATATCAATAAAATGACCTTAACGTCTGCTGAGGTGCTAAGTTCACCGGCAGATATTAGACGAACCTTAAGATGGGTGGCCATCACTTCAGATAAGGTGAAGAATATTGATATTTCAGCATCTACCGGAGTACACGATGGAGAGGCAGTCATTAAGCAATTATTGGCAGGTGCAACTTCGGTACAGACATGTTCGGCTATATACAAGCATGGTCCGAAAGTGATCACTGAAATGAAAGAGAAGCTGGAAAGTTGGATGGATGAAAACGGTTTTAATACTATTGGTGATTTTAGAGGAAAAATGAACTATGGCAGTATTGAAAACTCAGCTTTATATGAACGCGCGCAGTTTATGAAGTACTTTTCATCTTACGAATAGGATATTTTATCACAAAAAATAATTCCAAAATCCTACATTTTAGAATGTGGGATTTTTTATTGTAAGTATCTATGATTTAGGCTTTAAAAGAGGTTTAGTATTCTTTGGTGGTAAATATTTTTCTTTCAGAAAAGAGAATAATAGACCTAAAAGTCTAATAGATGCAATTTATTTAATTTTTTTATATTAATTTTCAGGTTCTAAACATTGAAGAGAACAATACTATTTTTAGTACAAACATTATTTCTATGAAACGTGAATTGACCAAAGCTACCATTTGTTTGTTTGCAATAAGTGTGATATGCTTCACCTCATGTAATTCAGGTCAGAAGAAACAAAAATCAGAAGAACAGGAAATTGTAGAATCTGTTAATGTTGATGGTAAGCTGGTAGATGACTTCAAAAAGTCAAAGCTTATTTTTTATTCGTTACCGTCACCGCTTGAAACAGCCATGCTAATTAAGAGAGCAGGTGCTACCTACAATGAAGATCTTCTTAATCCCCTGTCAAATATTGACAAATATTCTACCAATCGACAAAAGGCGCTTAACCTTGGAGTTTATTCAGCAGATTTAAGTTATACGAGTCTTTTTGATCAAACGCAAAGCTCAATTCGCTACATGGCTAATGCTAAGAAATTGGCAGATGGTTTGGGCATTATTGATGCAATTGATGAAAATACCATGCGTAAGTTGGAAGAGAATATCGATAATAGAGATGTGATGCTGGATATTATCTCCGAAACTTTTATGTCGTCCAATGCTTATTTAACGGAGAATGATCGTCCGGCTATTGCTGTGATGGTATTAGTTGGAGGTTGGGTTGAAGGACTTTATTTAGCAACGCGACTAACCAATGGATCGGTAGAAAACAACAAGCGCTTAATAGATCGTATCGTTTATCAGAAATTAAGTCTGTATACGGTTATTAACTTACTGGAAGAATACAAAAGTAACGAGGATGTAAATTATATTCTGACCAAGGTAGGAGAGCTGAATGAGATTTTTGAGCAGGTGGAAATTAATAATACATCAAAAGTAGAAGCAGAAACAGATGCTGAAACTCGTGTGACTACTATTAAGGCAGAATCTGAAGCGGTTATTTCACCTGTTGTTTTCGATAAGTTAATGAAAAAGGTTGAAGAAATAAGAACCGAATTTATCTCATAATTCAATTCACAATCTACCTAAACTATGCGAATTGTAATTGTATTAATCTTTTGTCTTGGGCTTATTGGTTCGGTTAACGGACAATGTATGGGCTTTGCAAAAGATGTAGGAAAAGAAGCCTTAGGTTCTTATCTGCACGATGGAAATTATAATGCAACGATACTGGAAGAAGGAGAGAAAGCTGAATTGTACAAAACGTTTTTCAGTGAGCAAAAGTATCGTGTAGCTATCTCAAAAGTTGATGAGTTGCCTGATATTCATTTTAGAGTTTTGGATAGAAATGGCAATGTGCTTTTTGATAACGTTAAGTATGATTATCAATTAGTGTGGGATTTTGAAGTAGCAAGTACTCAAATGCTTATCATAGAACTTAATGTATTGGAGCACAACAAGGAATCAGAGGAGCTGGTTGCCGGATGTGTGTCTGTCATGTTCGGAATTGAACCGGATAAAAAGAAACGTAAAAAGTAATTCTTTAGAATATAAAATGTATAGAGAGCCCTATTTTTTAGGGCTCTTTTTATTTAAGTATGGTTTTAAATATTTACCGGTGTAAGATCGCTTTTCTTTTATAAGGTTCTCAGGTGTTCCTTCAAAAACCAGATGACCACCTTTATCACCGCCTTCCGGCCCTAAGTCTATAATCCAGTCGGCCGATTTTATCACATCCATATTGTGCTCAACAACAATGAGCGAATGGCCGTTTTTGATCAGTGCTGAAAAAGCACTCAGGAGCTTACGGATGTCATGAAAGTGAAGCCCTGTTGTTGGTTCATCAAAAATAAATAATGTAGGCTGGCTTTTTTCATTGGCTAAAAAGGATGCCAGCTTAACGCGTTGGCTTTCACCACCACTTAATGTACTTGAAGACTGACCAAGTTTGATGTATCCCAATCCAACATCCTGAAGAGGTTTTAAACGCCTGATAATTCGCTTTTCGGCTGTTTTATTATTTTCCGAGAAGAATTCAATGGCTTCATTGACGGTTAGTTCCAGGATGTCATAAATACTTTTGGAATTGTATTTAACCTCCAATAAATCGTCTTTAAATCGCTTTCCTTTGCAGCTTTCGCATTGTAATACAATATCTGCCATAAACTGCATCTCTACCTTAATAACACCTTCGCCCTGGCATTCATCACATCGACCGCCATCGATATTAAAGGAAAAATGAGAAGGTTTGTAGCCCATATTTTTAGCAGATTGCTGATCAGCCATTAACTTACGAATCTCATCGTAGGCTTTCAGATAGGTGGCAGGATTGGATCGTGAACTTTTTCCAATAGGATTCTGATCAACAAATTCTACTTCTGTTATTTTATTTAGTGAGCCTGTTATCAGGTCAAAAGCACCTGTTTT
>DIYS01000126.1 GCA_002429115.1 Saccharicrinis sp. UBA6048
AACAATTATCCCACATCACAAAACCCCTGAATCCTGAACCAAAAACCCCAAACCCCGAACTCATAAAATTATCAACTCCTCAACCCTTAAACTATCCTAATCATCAGTTAAGCAATTCACCGATTCGACAATTCGACAAATTCACCAATTCCTCATTTTTTTACCCCCGTTCATCATTTCTTTTTCTCGATTCATCCATCAAATTTTTCCTTTTATAAATAAATCCTCAACATTTGCAGCATTATCATCTGTAAAACTTCAACAACATTATACCCACATTATGAATAAAAAAGGTGTATCATTAATTATTGCAGTTGCCATTGTTATCCTGGCCGTTGCATTTAATAAAGTTATCTCAGCTTCAAAAGAGAAGGAAAAGAAAGAGCTTGAAGGTCACAAGGGCATGTTGGTCAATGTGATTTATCCACAAACGGAAACCATTCACCACTACCTTCAGGAAACAGGTAAGCTTCGTGCAGTTGACCGTTTCGAAATCGTGTCGCAGGTCGATGGTCAATTATTGCCATCAGCACGCAAGTTCAAAGAGGGACAATCCTACCGCAAGGGAGAAACCATCCTTGAAATTGACCACCAGGAATTTTACATGAATCTGCTTGGGCAAAAAAGTGATTTTATAAAACTGGCCACGTCCATCCTGCCCGATCTGAAATCGGATTACCCTGAGTCATATACCGAATGGCGTACGTATGTTTCAAAGATTGATGTGAATAAGTCGCTTCCGAAAATTCCTGATGCCAAAAGCGAACAAGAGCGTTTCTACCTGTCGGGCAAAGGCATACTAAGCAACTATTACTCGGTGAAATCGGGTGAAGAAAAGCTGGTAAAATATACCATTAAAGCGCCGTTTACCGGAATTGTCACTTCGGTAAGTGCCGAAGCAGGTACGGCTGTACGCCCGGGATCGGCTATGGGCACCATGATCAGCACTGAGCAATACGATCTGCAAATTACCATTCCACTGTCAAATATGGATCAGATTAATATCGGCACGATTGCCAGCTTAAGTTCTTCTGAAATTAGTGGCGAGTGGCAAGGCAAGGTTGTGCGTATCAGTGGCGACATAGATGAGCAGTCGCAAAGTGTAAAAGTATTTATCCGCACATCGGGGCAGGCATTGAAAGAAGGCATGTACCTGAATGCTGAGATCAAGCTGAATCCGCTTAAAGATGCTATGAAAGTACCGCGTAAGATGATCGACAATAACAACCGCATCTTTATTGTCGAAAACAATACCCTCCAACTTAAAGAGGTGCAGGTAATCACCCGTGAGAAAGACTACGCCATTATCAAGGGGCTGGATGAGAAAAGTGCTGTATTAGCCACTGTGATTAAAAGTGCCTATGACGGCATGCCGGTGAGAGTGAATGAGAGTGGAAAGTGAATAATGAAAAGTGATGAGTGAGAAGTGAAAAGAGATTAACGATTAGTGATGAGTGATGAGAGATTAGTATCTAATAACTAACCATTAACAACTAATCATTAACAACTAATCATTAACAACTAATCACTAATCACTAACATCTAAAATAATTAACTGATTAAAATGAAAAACCTCATAGCCTTTTTTATGAAATTTCCGGTGGCGGTCAACCTGATTCTGGTGATGACACTGCTATTCGGAGTACTTTCATTAATGAATATACAGAAGAACTTCTTCCCCAATGTACCGAAGCGTTTTATCTATGTCGATATTGTGTACCCGGGGGCTTCACCCGAAGAAGTGGAAGAAGGGGCGATACTAAAGATCGAAGAAAATGTAAAAGGACTGGAAGGGATGGAACGCATCACTTCGGTATCGCGCGAAAACAGCGGAACCGTTACCATTGAAATGCTGAAAGGCACCGACATGGACGAGGCACTGATCAAAGTAAAGAATGAAGTGGAGCGCATTGCTTCTTTCCCGGTGGATATTGAAACGGTGGTGACTTACAAGCACGATGATGTCAATTTCTCGATCAACTATGTTATCACACCCAACGAAGGAAAACAGGTAAGCCTTAAGCAGCTGAAAGCCGTTGCCCGTAAGATGGAGCACGACCTGCTGCGTAAAGAAGGTATTTCAAAGGTGGAGATCGGTGGTTATCCGGATGAGGAAATCGCCATTTTATTGCGCGAAGATGCCCTGGAGTCGTACAAGGTTACTTTCAGCGAGATAGCCACAGCCGTAAAAAGCACCAACCTGATTATGACCGGGGGTAGTATTAAAGATGGCGAAGAAGAGCTGTTTATTCGTGTGCGTAACCGCGAATATGTAGGTGATGGACTCGAAAACATTGTTATCCGCAATACGCCCGAAGGTGGCATTATCCGCCTGAGCGATGTTGCAACCATTAAAGATCAGTGGGCCGACACGCCTTCTGAAGTCTTATTCAATGGTCAGCAAAGCGTGGTGATCACCATTCAAAATACCTTCTCGGAAGATATCGTTACCGCCACCGATGCAGTTAAGGAATATATTGAAGAGTTTAACAGCAGTCAGGATATCCTAACAGCAACCGTCATTCGCGATCAGAGCGTATTGCTCGATCAGCGTATCAGACTGCTTGGCAACAACGGAATCATTGGTATTGCCCTTGTATTGTTATTTCTATCCCTGTTTCTGAATCCACGCATTGCCTTCTGGGTAGCGGTGGGTATCCCTTTTTCAATGTTGGGTATGTTTATCATCGTACCGGCTACCTCAGTGACTATTAATATGCTGTCGCTCTTCGGACTGATACTCGTGCTGGGTATTCTGGTGGATGACGCCATTGTAGTGGCCGAAAATATTTACCGCCACTGGCAAATGGGCAAATCGCCAATTAAAGCAGCTGTAGACGGAACTCTGGAAGTAACGCCGGCCGTTGTATCAGGGGTGCTAACGACAATGATGGCCTTTTCGGCATTTATATTCCTCGATGGCCGCATGGGCGATATGTTTAAAGAGATATCCATTGTTGTAATTTCCATCTTATTTGTTTCGCTGATTGAATGTCTGATTATCCTTCCTGCCCACGTAGCACACTCCAAAGCCTTGAAGAAAGATTATAAAAGCAAATGGATGCAATACATGGGCTGGGCTGAAAGGGGCTTGCTTAAAATCCGTGACATCACCTATAAGCCGGCCATTGAGCTCGCCATTAAATACAAAACCATCACCTTTGCCATCTTTATCGGTCTTTTCATCATGTCGATAGGCATGGTGTCGGCACGATGGGTTAACGTTACCTTTTTCCCTCAGGTCGATGGCGATAATATCACCATTAGCCTGACCATGCCATCCGGTACAGATGAATCGGTAACGCAGCAGCAGGTGGACAAGATTAATGCTGCCATATGGGCGGTTAATGAAGATATGAAGCCCTTGCAGCCTGGCAACGCCAGCATTATCGAACAAACGTTCCAGCAGTTTCAGGGCAGCGGCAGCAAGGCTACTATACAGATAACTCTGCTCGATGGCGAATCGCGTAGCTCAAGCACCGACGATGTAACGGTACGACTGCGCGAAAAAGTTGGTGACATACCGGGTGCAGAGGCCTTATTATTCGAAGGCTTTAATCCGTTTGGTAAAGCACTGCTTATTTCCCTTTTGGGCGATGACAACGATGTATTGCGCGAAGCCAAAGAAGAGTTAAAAATGGGTCTGATTAATATGCCGGAAGTTACCGATGTATCGGATAAAACACCTGTTGGCTACCGTGAAATAGAAATCACTCTGAAAGAAAAAGCCCATCACCTGGGTGTATCATTACAAAGCGTCATCAGCCAGGTGCGTCAGGCCTTCTGGGGTCATGAGGCACAGCGTCTGCAGCGCGGCAAAGATGAAGTAAAGGTATGGGTTAAGTACAGTGAAGATAACCGACGTAACATTGGTCAGCTTGAAGATATGAAAATCCGCCTGGGCAATGGCGTGGCCTATCGACTGTCGGAATTAGTGACCTTAAAATTGGTGAACGGCTTCTCGAGCATTCAGCACCTCGATTTTGATCGCGAGGTTCAACTGGAGGCTAACCAAACGGATCCGACGGCTTCATTGCCAGACATTATCAAAAAGATTGAACGGGAAATTCTTCAACCGCTTTACAAGAAATATCCGGGCGTGGTAGCCAGCTACGATGGACAAAAGCGCGAAAGCAAGAAGGTTAGTGACTCAATGGCAAAGGTAATGCCGGTGATTTTACTGCTGATGTTCTGTGTGGTTATCCTGACGCTTCGCTCAGTCACCCAATCCATACTGGTATACATGATGATTCCATTAAGCCTGGTAGGTGTTATTATCGGCCATTGGATTCATGGCATGTCGTTAAGCCTTATGTCGGGCATGGGGGTTATCGCCCTGATTGGTGTGATGATTAACGATTCGCTGGTTCTGATCAATGCGCTTAACATTAACCTGAAAGAAGGCATGAGCTATGAAAAAGCGCTGCTAGAAGCAGCCACATCGCGTTTCCGTCCTATTTTATTAACCACACTGACCACCATTGCAGGTATGGCACCTATGCTTCTTGAAACGAGTATGCAGGCACGCTTCCTGATTCCAATGGCCATTTCGGTGAGTTATGGTATGGCTATGGCCACCACCACTACTTTAGTATTGCTACCGGTGATGCTTTTGATTGCCAACGGAACAAAAGTGAAATGGCAGAAATTTGCCTTCAGCAGATCGGTGTCACGTGAAGAAATTGAACCGGCTATTAAAGAAATGAAATATATCAAAGAATATGAAGACTAGAATTCTATATACAGTGGTTTTGTTCCTGGGTGTGTTGAGCACCCAGGCTCAATCAGTGCCTGATACAAGCACGCAGCTAACGCTTCAAAAGGCGATTGAAATAGCGATGCTCAACAATTACGACATTAAAATTGCCAGCGCCGAGCGTCAAAAGGCTAAAAACAGCAATTCAATTGGTAATGCCGGGCTCCTGCCATCGTTAAGTGTGAATGGCGGAGCTGACTATTCAAAGAACGACACTGAGATGGAATTAAGTAGTTCAGGTGATATTCAAACTATTGATGATGCGGAAGCTATTAATTACAATGCGAATGCACGAATCGACTACACCTTGTTTGACGGATTTGGCAATATTTATACTTACAAAAAGCTACAGAGTAACGATAATCTGCAGGAAACTATTTTCAGGCAACAAACGGAGAAAACGATCGTTGAAGTAGCTGAACAATACTATCAGGTGTGCCGTGCCCAGCAAAACCTTCATCTGGCCAAAGAGTCCATGCGTATCTCACGTGAGCGTCACCAAAAAGCTATTGATCAGAAAACATACGGACAAGCCAACCAGCTGGATGTATTAAACGCGGAGGTGGATATGAATAATGACAGTACCACCGTATTACAAACCGAACAAACATTTATTCAGAGCATTAAAAATCTAAACCTGGTGCTTGGCGTGCCCATCCAGAATGTTTACGAGGTTGACAATGCCATTAGCTACCGCGATGATTTCAAAGCTGATGCTGTTATTGCCGATGCTTTGATGTATAACGCCAGTTTATCGGCACAACAACAACAGGAACGCATCAGTGACCTGGATGTAAAAATTACAGATGCAAAGAAATACCCGACACTTTCTGCATATGGGCAATATGCTTATTCGAGAAGTGAGAACGATGCCTCCATTATGACTTACAGTCAATCAACTGGCCCCAAAGTAGGGGTTTCACTAAGTTTTGATGTATTTAACGGTCGACAGCAACGTACCAAAGAAAAAAATGCACGCTTGGATTACATCAGTCAGCAAGAGCGTACTTTGCAGGTTAAATCGCAGGTTGAGCGCGATGCTTCAAATGCTTATACAGATTATATTTACAAACGACGCATTGTTGAATTGCAGGAAAGCAGTCTTAAACAGGCCAAACTAAATTTTGATCAAACGCAGGAAATGTTTCAGCTAGGTCGCGTAACATCAATTGAGTTCAGAACGGCGCAGCAAAACCTGTTAAATGTGGCTGCTCAGTACAACGACTCGCAATACACTGCCAAGGTAGCTGAGTTTTACTTATTGCAGCTTACCGGACAATTAATTCAATAAACGATTATGGAACGAATACCATTCAGAAGAAATCGCTTGATGCTTTTGCTGACCCCACTAATTTTATTTGGGATCATAACGATTGCCATCATTCTATCTCTAATATTCCAGTTCAGAACGGTGGAAGAAATTATTTCTATCCCACTTGAACGTATGGTCGTAGGTTTTGTAGAAGCTGTAATCCTGGTATTTTTCTATAATTATATCATTCGTAAGCTCAACCAACGCTATCCCTGGAATAAAAACTGGCTGATTCGTTCTTTAATTGATTTTGGAGTTGCTGTTACTGTTCCTATTCTGGTTATTGTCGGTCTCAATATTGCTTTAAATTATGGCTGGATGCCTCCCCATGAGCATGATGACAAATACAAGATTATGATTTTTGTAATGCCATTAATGATCAGTGCATTATTAATGGTGGTTGTTGAAATGATTGTGGCCACAGAAGAACGAAATAATCTGGAAATAAAACTGGCGAAAATTGAAAAGGAACAGATCAATACAAAATACAGTGCACTGAAGGAGCAACTTGATCACCATTTTTTATTTAACAATCTGAGTGTGCTTTCTTCATTAATTTACGAAAGCACTGAAAAGGCAGATAAGTTCATCCAGGATTTTGCCTCCATCTATCGATATGTATTGTCAATTAATAAACAAGATCTGGTATCGGTCAATGATGAGTTAAAGTTTATAGATACCTATCTGAATCTTTACAAATTCAGGTTTGAAGAGGGCTTTAGTTACACGATAGAAATAGATGATCATTGCAGAGATCTGTTAATTCCTCCCCTAACCCTGCAAGTGGTGGTCGAAAATGTGTTTAAACACAACATCATCTCGCGCAATAAGCCTCTTTACTTAAACATCACATCTGATTCTTCTGTCATTGTTATCATGAACAACCTGCAGATTAAAACAGACATGACAGAATCAACCGGAATGGGGCAAAAGAATCTGATGGAGAAATTTAAATTACTAAATTGCGATATACCTGTTTTTAAACAAGAAAACGATAATTACATTTCCCTAATCCCATTAATTAAACCATGCCATGATTGATGTATTAATTGTTGAAGATGAAATGCCCTCGGCCCGAAGACTAAAAGCTTTGATTGGCACTTGCGCACCTGATTTTAACATTGTTGCCATCCTTGATTCAATCGCTGATACAAAACAGTTTTTGGCCAACAACAAGGTGGAACTCATCTTTTTAGACATTCATCTGGCAGATGGCAATAGCTTTGAGTTGTTTGAAACGGAAACGATCAATACCCCAATAATCTTCACAACTGCCTTTGATCAATATGCCATTCAGGCCTTCGACCAAAACAGCATCGGTTATTTGCTAAAGCCGGTTAGTTCGGATAAACTTCAGTTGGCCATTGATAAATTCAGAGCAGCATTTAACAACAAAGGGCAGGCTGCTATTGACTATCAGAAATTGGGACAATTAATTGCCGAACAGCAATCATCGCCTGAGTATCGCGAGCGCTTTCTGGTGCATTATCGCGACATAATAAAAACCATTAACACCACTGACGTTGCTTATTTATTTGCTGAGAACAGAGGTGTTTATTTGCGAACTTTTGATGGCCATCAGTACGACATCAATCAAACGCTTGAGCAACTGTCTGAGGAATTGAATCCCCGCTCCTTTTTCAGAGCCAATCGTAAGTTTATAATCAATATTAACTCCATTGTTGAAGCTCACCTATACTCAAAAAGTAAGCTGAAACTTGAGTTAAGGCCAAGTCCCGATTCGGAAGTTATCATATCCAGTGAAAAAGCTGCTAAATTCAAGCAGTGGCTATCTAAATAGGCAAACATTTCCCCATGACGCTTGTTGATAAAAGACAAGAGCTATTTAAGTTCCTGACTTTTCATAACACGACAAAACACGCATCATATATGGGATTTTTAAAGTCAATCATCAAGAAAAAAGAGAAAGCCTTAAACCTCAATATAAAAGCCGATCAGAACTGTCCGCCTGCCACCATTCTTTATGGAACCAAAACGGGCAATGCACAGATGATTGCACAGCAGGCCAATAAATACTTCCATCAATGTGGCATTGAAAGTGAATGCATCAATATGGATAAGTACGATGCTGGCCGCTTACCTTCTGAAAACAATCTGCTGATTGTAGTAAGTACCGATGGTGAAGGCGAGCTACCACCAAATGCACGCAAGTTTTTCAGTTTGCTTCAGCATGAAGAAATGCCGCTTTTACCGGATTTGAAATATGCCATCTGTGCCTTAGGCGATTCGAGCTATGATCATTTTTGCGGGGCGGGCAAAACGATTGACGAACAATTAAAAAAACTAAATGCCAAAGCAATCATCAACCGGGTTGATTGCGATTTAGATTTCAAAAAATCAGCCATGCAATGGATTCAGCAAAGCTACGATACCATTGCCGGCGTAAAAAAAGATACGCCACAAACAGAAGAGCTATCAATCACCGAACCTGAATTTATAAGCTCACGACTTGTAAAGCGCTATCAGCTAACAAAAGAAGATGTAGAACAACCGGTTTTTCATGTTGAGATTGATAATTCGCAAAAAGTAGAATATGCGCCCGGGGATTGTATTGAAATCATCCCGAACAATCCGCAAACCTTGGTTAATCGAATTTTGGAAATACTTAATATCGACAAAGATCAACACCTGGTAACTTACAACCAATCAATCGGCTATTTACTATTGCATAAATTTGAACTGACCAAGCTGGCACGCCCGGTACTGCGTCGTCACATAAAAATCACCAATAATAAAGCTCTGCAGGAACTCTATAGCAACCGTGATAAATTACGTGATTATTTAAACTCATCCGATGTGCTGGATTTGTTAAAAGATTATCCAGCGAATTTGGATGCCGATGAGTTTATTAGCATACTCAACCCTTTGCATTCGAGATATTACTCCATTGCTTCAGGTGCAAAAGCAAAACCTGATCAAATTGATTTGACGGTTAAAACCATTCGTTTTCAGCAAAAGGAAAGACAGTACGAGGGTGCCGGCTCAACCTTTGTCAATGAATATTTACAGGAAGGCACCAATATTGATTATCGACTGGTAAGTAACCCGTCATTCCATTTGCCTGAGCAAGCAGAGACACCTGTAATTATGATCGGTGTTGGAACCGGCATTGCACCGTACCGCGCATTCCTTCAGGACATGGAGACTGCTGGAATTAAAAATAAAGCATGGCTAATCTGGGGCGACAAGCATCAGGCGAGTGATTTTCTGTATGAAGATGAATTATTAAAATTCCACCAAAATGAAACGCTTGCCCATTTAAACACAGCATTTTCGCGTGATCAGGAAAACAAAGAATATGTGCAGCATCGACTTGTTGATAACAAGGAGCGTTTGATGGATTGGCTGGACAATGGTGCCATTGTTTACCTCTGCGGCCATAACAAAATGGGCGATGAAATTAAGCGAATTCTATGTGATCTGTATCAGAGTGAAAAAGGCATGAGTGAGCAACAAGCTAAATCTCATCTGCGTCAACAACGTGATAATGGGATTATTCGAGAAGATCTTTATTAGAAAAATGAGGTAACCTGAGTATGATAGCATCACTCAGGTTTCTACTTTTAACTGGGCTGTTTAAAACGGAACATCACTATTAAAGCCCGGACCTTCCGGAAATTCTGGTAGTTGAGCTCCTCCAGCTGGTGGTAATACATTATTATCATCACTTTGATTCATCTTCGAACCAAATGTTTGAGATGGTAAAGCATTATTGTTATTATCTCCAAAGCCATTGTCATCAAATTCAGCATCTTCAACATCCTGGAATCGGGCTAACTCAGCACGGAATCGTAAACGAACATCAGCTGTTGGTCCCGCACGGTGCTTGGCGATAATTATTTCTGCCATTCCGATCAACGAATTACCCTGTTCATCTTCTGTAATACGATAATATTCCGGACGGTGAATAAAGCACACCATATCGGCATCCTGCTCAATCGCACCCGATTCACGAAGGTCGGATAACTGAGGTCGTTTTCCTTCGGCTCCTGCCCTGCCTTCAACACCACGGTTCAACTGCGACAACGCGATAATTGGCACATCCAATTCCTTTGCCAGTCCTTTCAGGTTACGCGAGATCAAACTCACCTCTTCCTGACGAGAGCCTGGGTTCATACCGCTCGCATTCATCAGCTGAAGGTAGTCAATGATCACACACTGGATATCGTGTTGTTTCTTTAATCGACGACATTTCGCTCGAAGCTCAAAAACTGATAGTCCGGCCGTATCATCAACAAATATTGGGGCATCAATCAGGTTCTGAATCTTATGATCCAGCTGCTCCCATTCGTAGGGTGCCAGGTTACCCTTTTTAATTTTATCGGCTGATAATTCCGTTTCCGATACAATTAAACGGTTAACCAGTTCGACGTTTGACATCTCCAGAGAGAAAATAGCCACAGGTGTATTATGGTTAAGCGCCATCTGACGGGTCATCGATAGTACAAAGGCTGTTTTACCCATTGCCGGTCGGGCAGCAATAATTATCAATGCTGATCCCTGCCAACCAGAAGTAATCCTATCCAGTGCCGCAAACCCGGAAGCCACACCACTCATTCCATCTGTTCGCTCAGAGGCCGCTTTAATACGGTCAATGGCATCCTGAATCACCGGGTTAATCTGAGTAGCATCACGCTTCATACTACCCTGCGAAAGCATAAAGAAGGTACTTTCCGCTTCCTCCAACAGGTCGTTAACGTCTATGGAATCATCATAGGCCTTATTTTGCAATTCGCTTGATATGTGAATCATCTGCCGTTGCAGGTATTTCTGCCAGATGATGCGTGCATGATATTCGATGTGAGCAGCCGAGGCCACTTTACTCGTTAGCTGGGTAATGTAAAAGGCTCCACCCACCTCTTCGAGTTTGCTCATTTTTTTGAGCTGCTGAGTCACCGTTAGCATATCCACCGGTTGCTCATGCGCCTCCAAATCCATGATGGCTTTATAAACATGTTGGTGAGCCTCTTTGTAAAAATGCTCCGGCTTTAACAGCTCTGAGACATTTAAAAAAGCTTCCTTTTCCAATAACAAAGCACCTAAAACCGCTTCTTCCAGATCTGTTACCTGCGGTGGTAACTTACCTATTTCTAAACCTGCTACCGCGGGCTTTTTGCGATTTGAGTACTTGTTATCTGCCATATTTATTTTGGAAAAATTCAGAACAACAAAGATACAAATAGAAGTGAAAGCAATGGCATTATTTCATTACAAAATCCTAAACAGCTAACATTCCATTTGTTACACTAAGAACTCATGTTTGGTTTAAAAGTTGATAAGTTGAAGAGTTTATCTGATGAGCATTGCTCTCAAAATACTTTGTCCTTTGTGTTGAGTTATTCAACTTTTCAACTCCTTAAACTCATAAACTTTTGAAATTAACTTTTAAACTCCCAAACACTCCCTCAAATAATAAAAACCGCTTTCTTTGCAACAAATATTAATTGCATGATTTTTTATCCTAATGCCAAAATAAACATCGGACTTAACGTCGTTGAGAAGAGGCCGGATGGTTATCACAACCTGGAAACCATCTTCTACCCTTTTCCGCTTACTGATGCCCTTGAAGTTGTAAAGTACAAGGAAAGCAATACACCTTACAGCTTTACAAATACGGGCATTACAGTTGATGCCAAAGCAACTGACAATATATGCATCAAGGCGCTTCAACTTATTAAAGAAAGATACAGTGTTGCGCCAATACAAATCCACCTTCACAAAATGATCCCTTTCGGTTCAGGCCTTGGTGGCGGCTCGGCCGATGGTGCATTCATGCTTAAACTTATAAACAGGGAATTCAACCTTAACATTGCAGATTCTGAGCTGGAGGAAATGGCTGCTAAACTGGGTGCCGATTGTCCGGTTTTCATTAACAATGTACCTGCATACGCCACAGGTATCGGTGAAATACTCGAACCTGTCAGCCTTGATCTATCCGGGTATCACCTGGCAATTGTCAAGCCTGACATTCATGTTTCAACCCCTGAAGCCTTCCGGGGGATAAAACCCAAAGCATCGGTACAGAACTTAAAAGAATTGATTCAACAACCAGTCGAAGAGTGGAAGCATCATATTAAGAACGATTTTGAACAATCGGTTTTTGCTCAGTACCCGGAAATAGGCAATCTAAAAACGAAACTATATGATAGTGGAGCTGTTTATGCCTCTATGTCGGGCAGTGGCTCAAGTGTGTTTGGACTGTTTAAATCAGCACCAAAGATTGTGTTTGACAAATCTCACTTTGTCTGGAGCAAGGAACTATAAAGGAGCTACTATTACCAATACTTATAAATAAAAAAAGCTGCCCGAAGGCAGCTTTTTTTCTATTCTATCTCAACCATTATCTGGTTCTTAGGAATCTTATCTCCCTGAGTTACTTTTATTGATTTTACTTTGCCATCGCGTGGCATTATAATCTGGTTACGCATTTTCATCGCTTCCAATATCAATAAAGACTCACCTTCTTTAACTTTCTGGCCCTCTTTCACAAATACCTCACAAATCGTACCTGGTATGTACGATAAGATATGGTCTGGATTAGGTGCCTCATACTTTACTCGATTTTCGAATTTCTTAGTCAATTTTGTTTTATACTTCATACTAAGTATAGCAAAATCAACTAATCCTTCTGTGTTTTTTGTACTCATAAATGCACCTATTAGAATGGAGGAATACCATGTTTCTTAGCAGGACGGTGATCATCCTTGTTAGCTGATACTTCGATGGCGTGTAATAATAACGCACGTGTTTCATTTGGCTCAATTACCGAATCGATGTATCCTTTGGCTGCAGCAACATAAGGATTAGCAAACTTCTCCTTATACTCTTCAACTTTAATTGCACGCATTGCATCTTTGTCTTCAGCTTCGTCAATATCTTTCTTAAAGATAATATTAGCAGCTCCTTCAGGTCCCATTACTGCAATCTCAGCCATTGGCCATGCAAACATAAAGTCAGCACCCAGGTGACGTGAGTTCATTGCAATATAACCTCCACCATATGCTTTACGCAAGATAACAGTTACCTTAGGCACTGTAGCTTCTGAGTAGGCATATAGTACTTTCGCACCATGACGAATAACACCTGCATGCTCCTGGTCTACACCTGGTAAGTATCCTGGCATATCTTCCAAGGTAACAATCGGAATATTAAATGAATCACAGTAGCGAATGAAACGTGCCGCTTTATCTGAGCTATCGCAATCTAATACACCTGCCAGTACCATTGGCTGGTTAGCCACGAAACCTACGGTTTCACCATTTAATCGACCAAAACCAATCACAATATTCGCTGCCCAAAGCTCTTGAATCTCGAAGAAATCAGAATCATCAACGATTGCCTTGATAACGTCACGAACGTCATAAGGAGTCTTAGGATCTGATGGAATGATATCTTCAATATTACCTTTGAACTTAGGTGGTTTTGGAGGGAATGCTTTTGCTTTCTTATTGTTATTCCAAGGAATGAACGTAACTAATTTCTTAATCTGTTCAAAACATTCGCTTTCACTTTCAGAATAGAAGTGTGCATTACCTGTAATTTCTGCATGCACGCGTGCTCCTCCAAGATCTTCCATAGATATTTTCTCACCCAATACAGATTCGATTACACCTGGACCGGTAATAAACATCTTAGAAATATTCTCAACCACAAATACGAAGTCTGTTAACGCAGGAGAATAAACGGCTCCTCCGGCACAAGGACCAAGAATAACTGATAATTGAGGAATAACACCTGATGCTAAAGTATTACGATAGAAGATTTCTCCATATCCGGCTAATGAATTCACACCTTCCTGAATACGGGCACCACCTGAATCGTTAATACCGATTAATGGCACACGCATTTTCAAAGCGTGATCCATGATTTTAGTAATTTTACGGGCATGCATTAGTCCTAATGAACCTCCGGCAACTGTAAAATCCTGAGCAAAAATACAGACAGGTGCACCATATACTGTACCTGTACCGATGATCACTCCATCACCGTGTAATTGCTTTTTGTCCATACCGAAATCACGAGCGGTATGCTCCACAAAAAGGTCATACTCGGTAAACGAATCTTTATCAACAAGTGCAAGGATACGTTCACGAGCGGTCATTTTACCCATGGCCACTTGCTTCTCAATGGCTTTATCGCCACCACCCTTTTCTACTTGTTCCTTTCTTTTGCGAAGGTCTAGGATGTGTTTTTTCAATGACATAATCCAAAAATTTGATTTAACCTCTATTAATCAATGTGCAAAATCAGCACCCTGATTAACAATTTTTCAGAGTGCATAATTAGTAATTTTATTTTTTTAACAAAAGGAATAAGGTCAGTAAGTATTGTCGCAACAAGGCAATATCCTACTTAATATTTTAAATATCAAGCTATTTAGGCGCTCGCCTGTATAATAATATTCCTACGGCGGAAAAAACGATATTTGGTAGCCAAACTGCTAATATTGGATTCATATTTCCATTTACTGCAAATGTGGTTGAAATTGTCATAAATAGAATATATCCAAAGCTTAGTGCTATTCCAGCTCCAATATGCAAGCCCATACCACCACGTACTTTCCGCGATGCCAGCGACACGCCTATAAGGGTCAAAATAAAAGCACTGAATGGCGATGCAATGCGTTTATATTTTTCGATTAAAAACTCTTCAAGATTACCAACACCGCGCGCCTGCTGTTCTTCTATATAAGTATTGAGCTCCGTATTTGTCATCATCTCAAAAAACTTACGCTCTTCTTTGAAATCTTTTGGTGTGACATTCGGAATCAAGGTGTCAATTTGTTTGCCCGTTGAAATTGTGTGCTCCACGCCATTATTAAATTCACGAAGCACATAATTTTTCAGTTGCCACTTTCCGGTTGCTGTATCGTACTTAGCATACCTGGCCGACAGTTTTGACAGAAGTTCTTTCTCATCGTACTTCTCCATAGAAAAATAATCGCCATTGCCACTATATGCGCGGTATTTATCCATATACACAAATACGCCCGGCTGAATTTGCATATGTATTTTATTTAAACCTTGCTCTTTTCTGTTTTTCACGTACACATTTTCAAACTGAATACGTGTTTTATTGGCAGGTGGGATAATATATCCTCCCAGAATAAAAGAGAAAACACCAATAATTGCTGCTCCTAAAAAATATGGAAACATCATTCGCCGGAAACTCACCCCGCTTGAAAGAATGGCAATAATCTCCGTTTGATAGGCCATTTTCGAGGTAAAGAATATTACCGCAATAAATACAAAAAGTGGTGTAAAGAGATTGGCAAAATAGGGTACGAAGTTTTTATAATAATCAAAAACGATCGCCTTTAATGGTGCACCCGTTTCAAAGAAATTATCAATTTTCTCTGTGACATCAAACACCACCGAAATACTGATAATCAACAAAATTGCAAAAAAGAAAGTTCCAAGAAACTTCCGTAGTATATATAAATCAAGTTTTTTCAAAACCTGCTATTTTAGTTAAAACCCAACAGCTAATTAATCTACAAAAGAACAAAAAATAGCCATTATTGAAAAGTTAATCACATGAAGGCTGATTCGATTCTTTCGTTTTCATTCATAAAGTCACATTAATAACGATGGTCTTAAAGCCCTAATAAATGACAAACAAATAAGCCGTAACACTAATGCATTTTAAAGACGTGTGGTTAACTTCTTAACCATAACCTCTTTCCACTGAGCAAAATCTCCTTCAATAATATGCTTACGCGCTTCACGAATTAACCAAAGGTAAAATGTCAGATTGTGTATACTTCCAATTTGCGCTGCCAACATTTCTTTAGAAACATATAAATGACGCAAATAGGCTTTGGTATAGTGATGATCAACGAAAGAAGTACCATTAGGATCAACCGGTGAAAAATCATTCTTCCATTTCTCATTGCGCATATTCAAAATGCCTTCGGATGTAAACAACATTCCATTGCGGCCATTACGCGTTGGCATCACACAGTCGAACATGTCAACCCCAAGGGCAATATTCTCAAGTAAGTTAGCTGGCGTTCCTACGCCCATCAGGTAACGTGGTTTATCCTTTGGCAAAATACCATTCACCAGCTCCACCATTTCGTACATGACTTCTGTTGGTTCTCCTACTGCTAAACCTCCAATGGCATTACCTTCCCGATTTTGTGAAGCGATAAATTCGGCCGATTGTGTTCGCAAATCACGGTAACCCGCACCTTGTACAATTGGGAAAAACGTTTGCGAATGCCCATACAATGGTTCGGTCTGGTCGAAATGCTCAACACCACGCTTCAACCAACGGTGCGTTAACTCCATCGATTGCTTTGCGTAATTATACTCAGCATCACCAGGAGGGCATTCATCCAGTGCCATTATAATATCAGCCCCAATTACACGCTGAATATCTACCACATTCTCCGGTGTAAATAAGTGTTTTGATCCGTCCAGGTGAGAGCGAAACATGGCTCCTTCTTCTGTTAATTTACGATTATCACTTAAAGAAAATACCTGGTAACCACCACTATCGGTTAACATTGGCTTGTTCCATCCATTAAACTTATGCAAGCCACCAGCAGCCTTTAAAACTTCCAGTCCTGGTCGTAAATATAAATGGTAGGTATTGCCTAATATTATTTGAGCTTTTACATCATCTTCCAAATCCCTGAAGTGAACACCTTTCACGCTGCCAACAGTTCCAACAGGCATAAATATTGGTGTTTCAATCTTTCCATGATCTGTTGTAATTTCACCTGCCCGGGCACTACTCTTTGGATCAGTATGTTGTAGTTTAAAATCCATTTTTTAGTATTTCAATCTGTTAATCAAGGCTTTTTATTCGTAACCTGAGATCGATTTAAATTTTAAAGCTCAGATTGAAATAAAGAGCTGATCTACAAAGAATAATTTTAGAGAAATAGTAAACTATTGCGATAAAATTTGATGCCGTAGATCGGTTTTTTATTCAAAGCTTTATAATTCCACTTACAAATAGCTATTTTCTTCGTGTAATCGTCTCAGAATAGCCCGCTATTCAATCGTCAATATACACTTGAAACTAACTATTTGTAAGCGTTCTGAGTTCAAAATTTCACATCGAACTCAGGTTATTAAACAAACAGCCTGCAAATATACAACACAAGATGTGATTAAAAAACATTGCGAAATCTCATCTGCTTATCTTATCTTGCATGAGTTTTTTTAAGGTGACCAATATCTTTACAGCACTCTGGTCACATACAATTTTATCGAACAAAACGCATCTCTGTGGGAGAAGAAATACTATATACAATTGCCGGCCTTTACCTGTTTTCATGGCTATTTCAACTGTTTTATTACCTCTACTTCATGCGATTGACGCCCATCAAGGAGTCAAACACTGAAAATACACCGCCATTATCTGTTATTATTTGTGCAAAGAATGAAGCTCAAAACCTCAAGCAATTTATCCCTTTAATCTGTAAACAAGATTACAAAGATTTTGAAGTGATTGTTGTTAATGATTGCTCTACTGACGACACAGAATTTGAACTGGCTCAATTAAAAACTCAGTACAAAAATTTATATTACACGTCGATACCATTAAGTCAACAACATCATCAAGGAAAAAAACTTGCGATTACTTTGGGCATTAAAGCTGCCAAAAATGAACATTTGGTTTTTACAGATGCAGACTGCTACCCAACATCCGACCAATGGCTCAAAGAAATTAGCTCACAGTTTACTGAAGAAAAACAAATTGTAATTGGCTACGGACGATTTGAAAAAAAGAAGTCACTCTTCAGTCTGTTTCTTCGTTACGAAACGTTCTGGCATGCTGTTCAGTATATGGGCTATGCATTAAGAGGCATGCCATTTATGGCAGTGGGGCGCAATATGGCGTACGAAAAATCATTATTTCTGAAAAATGATGTATTTAAACCATATTTAAATCTGGCCTCCGGCGATGATGATTTATTTATGCGCTCATGCGCAAGCAAAACCAATACGGCCATACAATATACCTACAACAGCCAAACAGTCTCTATTCCTCCTTCAAACATTGGCGAATGGTTGAACCGGAAGTCCAGACATTTAACAACGGCGCCTGTTTATAAAGCAGGGGTAAAACTCTTGCTGATTTTTGAACCGGCGACACGTCAAATATTTTGGCTCTTAACACTTTGTTCACTTTTTTTTCCTACTTTTGTCTCGTTAACATTGGCGTTATTTATTGTTAGATTAGCTGTAATGCATGTAGTTCTAAGCAAAGCAGCTAAAGCAATGGGGGAGAAAAAAATTGTTTGGGCAACCATACTTTTTGACGCTTTGATACCAATGTTGATAGGGAGCGTATGGATAATTAATATTTTTAGTGCAAAGAAGAAGAAATGGAAGTAAATCCGAATCTATCTGATAAAGCAAAATATGATTTAGACTTAGTTGAGATAGCGGTAAAAGGAGATCAAAAAGCCTTTGCCGAACTGATGGGGCGTTACCGGGATGCTATCTATTTCATGCTTCTTAAAATGGTGAATAATAAAAGTGATGCTGAAGACTTAACAATTGAAGCTTTCGGCAAGGCTTTTAAAAACATTCATCAATATTCACCGAATTATGCTTTTAGTACCTGGCTGTTTAAGATAGCCTCAAACAATTGTATCGACTTTCTTCGTAAGAAGCGTAACAATGTGGTTTCAATCGATGGAGGATTATCGGAGGATAAAGAAAATGACCAGCCTATTCACCTGAAAGATGAGATGCCTGATCCGGAAGAACATCTTATCAAACAGCAAAAGAAGGTACTGATGCGCACCGTTGTTAAAAAACTAAAGCCACGTTATCGCATACTGATTGAGCTTCGTTACTTTAAAGAATATTCGTACGAGGAAATAGCTGAAGAACTGGATCTTCCTCTAGGAACAGTTAAAGCTCAGTTATTCAGAGCTCGTGAGCTTCTTTTCAACACACTTAAAAACTCTGACATCAAGTTAGGATAATTTCTTAATTCATAACATCATTTAAAATTGTCGGAACAATGTTTCCGCTGTATTGCCATGGAATTAATTCACAAATATTTCCCAAAGCTGGATAGTGACATCATTGATAAACTTAGCCAACTGGGTGACCTGTATAAAGAGTGGAATGCTAAAATCAATGTCATATCCAGAAAAGATATGGATCATTTTTATGAGCGCCATGTACTGCATTCATTAGGCATAGCTGCCTTTATTCAGTTCGAAAAAGGAACAAATATATTAGACGTAGGTTGTGGAGGTGGATTTCCGGGCATTCCACTGGCTATTATGAATCCCGATAGTCATTTTCATTTAATTGATTCGATCGGCAAAAAAATCAAAGTGGTTAAGGGTGTTGCCGAAGCATTAGGTCTTGACAATTTAAGTGCTGAGCAGGTACGAGTAGAAAATCACCCTAAGCAATATGACTTTATAATCAGTAGGGCGGTTACTGCTTTTCCCGGCTTTGTAAAGTTGTGCCAGAATAAATTTTTGGCTGAAAACAAAAATGCGATTACAAATGGAATCATCTATTTAAAAGGTGGTGATTTCGATGACGAATTAAAGCCGTTTAAGAACAGAGTATCCGTAACGCCGCTGAGCAGCTACTTTGAAGAAGAATTTTTTGAGACTAAAAAGATCATTCATCTGTCAGCTTAACCCGTATTATTCATCTC